>DUVT01000236.1 GCA_012840905.1 Acholeplasmataceae bacterium | reverse complement strand
GACTTACTATAAACCTTATTAGTTTCCTCACCGACTACTTCAATTATTATTCCACCAATTTTATTTGTAATTGTAACTAAAGTAGTGGAGATCATTAATTTCTTTACCCAATAGACTGGGTTAAAAACATTTAATATCGACCAAGTGATCTTCCAAGGTTTATTAAGTTTAGACGCAGTTTTAACCGCTTTATTTTCATCGATCTTTTTCTTTACATCAATTATCTTTAATATATATGCAATTCGTAATTTCTTAAATGGTTTTAAAACAGGACCCTTAAACAAGGAATCCACTCTATTCGTAATATAATGATTTAACATCATTAACTCATCTATACTTAATTCATAAATTGGATAATTAGAGTTTGGAAAATATTCTCTTGCAATATCATGAATTAAATTCCAAGATATTTCTTTTACATCATTAATCTTTTCCGCTGTAGTTTTTGTTGCACTTTCAATTAAAAATTGATTCTTCGCACTTTTAATTAATCTTTCAACTTTTTCAAGATCTATTTTATCACTTTGAATAATTATCTTTTTCTCTTCTTTTTTTAGGGAAGCAAGCACAAAACCTAAATAAATTAAGAAGCACAATATAAAGCCAAAGATAATTCCAAAGATTAAAATAGCTAAATTATCTAAAGAAAATTTTGAAAATAAATTTCGAAAAAAAGCTCTTATTCCTTCAACTATATTTAAGTACATGCTTCACCTCATCATAAGCTTATACCTATTTTACTATATAATATACCTTTTTGCAAGAGATGAGAAAATATAATTTTTACTAGACTGAACTTGATTTTTATGTTAATATATAAAGAAATTAGAGGTAAGATAGATGAAAAATTATTTGATAGCAGTAGATTTAGACAACACATTAGTTTATGAATTTGATAAGTATGATACTAAAAGTTTTGAATTACTTAAAACATTAAGTAAAACAAATAAAGTTGTAATTGCAACAGGTAGACCATATAGATCAAGTAAATACTATTATGACCTACTTGAACTTGATACACCAATTATAAACTATAATGGTGCATTAGTTCATAACCCAAAAGATCCTAATTTTAAACCACAAAAAATAACGATTGATAAACAAATTGTTATTGATTTAGTAAAAGATAATATGCCAATTCTTCATAATATTTTTTGTGAAGTCGGTGATGACATTTATCTTTTAAAAGATACCGATGAAGTAATCCCATTCTTACATCAAGAAGGAGGTTTCCTTACAATTGGTGACTTAGCAAAAACTTTAAAAGAAAATCCCAATGGTGCAATCGTTATGACTAAAAAAAGTACAGAACAAGAATTAGAAAACTACATCAAAACAAAATATCAAGATCACTTAAAAATTAGATTTTGGAATGTACAACAAGTAGTAGTGGCAGAAATATACAGTCCCTTAACATCAAAAGGTAACGCTCTAAATAGCTTGAGTAATTACTATAATATTCCAAAAGAAAAAGTAATCGCAATTGGAGACGGTCATAATGATATTGAAATGTTGGAGTATGCAGGTATTAGTGTTGCAATGGAAAATGCTCATCCAGACTTACTCAAAGTAGCAAAACACAAAACTGATACAGTTCATAATAATGGAGTCTATAATTTTTTAAAAACATTCTTTAAGCTTTAAAACTTAAAATTAAATCAAAAACTGAGAAGTAGTATTTACTTCTCAGTTTTATTTTAGTTAAATATCTTTGTTCTATTTATCAATGCTTTATGATAATTGAAATAATTATATAAAGTTTCATTTGTGCTTAATGATCCTGGAATTATTCTAACTTCAACAATATATTCTTTTGTAGAAGCGTTGCCAGAAACAGCTTTTATCTTAAAGAATAGTGCATGGTAGCCATATGAACCATAAACATTATAACTCGTAACTTCATCACCTATTGAAAAACCATTACGGTTATCATAGTATCTACCAACACGCCATAATTCTAAGTTTTCACTTGCATCTGCAAGATAATTGATAGTCGCACCTTCAAACTCAATATTATCCCAAGTTATCTCAATGCTTTCACCTTGGTTTACATAAATAGGACCAGTTATATCTTTACCATTAAATTTAAGATTTAACTCTGGAAGTTTAATAAATGCTTCAAGTCTAAGAACTTCAGAAACACCAACGCCACTAGCATTTTCAGCCACTACTCGGTAATAATTATTTGTATAGTAATTAGGTAACTTTGTTGTTAGGCTAGCCTTACTACCATTAATTTTAACACTACCATTTACATCTTTCCAAGCAATTTGGTCAGTTGATGTTTGAAGTTTATAGCTTACATTATCATAAGGAAAAGCGTGCCATACAAACTCAACAGTCTCACCTGCAAAGAAGTCACCAATTACTCCTAAACCTTTAACTGTTCCTAAATCCTTTTTTATATTTAGTACATAAGTGTCTGTTTTATCTAAAGTTAAATCATTTTTAATTTGTAAATAGAAGTAAAACTTATCACCATCACCAACTATAACTTTAGTAGTGAAATAATGGTTCGATTTGTTAATTGCAAATGGATTTTTAGTAAAATTAGTTCCATCATTCGAAGTGAATAATTCATACTCATATTCACCACCAAAGTATGCAAAACTACCTTCCCAGAAAAGATCAATAATTTCATCTTTTACAATATTCGGACTATAATAAATTTCTGGAACATTAACTGCTGGTAATAAATCACCTGGTTTTGCACTATCAGTTGTAACAACAGCAGTGTGACCTTTTGTATTAGTTCTAGAAATTGCCGCTACTCCATAGTAATAATTTTCAGATGTACTCACTTCATCGATATAACTTACTTTGCCATCTACTTCTACTTTACCAAGAACTTTAATAATTTCTGATTCATCAAAGTTAAGTGGCGTCTTACTACGATAAATAGCATAAGTTTTTGCATCTTCTTGTGCATCAAAATCTAATCTAAAACCTTTAGAAGTTCTAAAAATTTCTAAATTAGTTACTGCCTTTAGTTTTTTTGGATGCATAGTTCTAACTTCAGGTAAGAGCACATCAGTAGTCCACATATTGTCTTTAACTCTATGCATATTTTGATATGCTTTTTGAGAACCGACTCTTAATGAATCATAAAGTTGGCTAAAACTGAAAATAACTTGTCCGCGAACTTCATCAATTGCACTTGAATATTGTACTTGATGAGCCATTTCATTTAAGTTATGCGTCCAACCATATGAATTGCTTTCTGCAATTTTATAAAGTGCAGTTCCAATATATAAGTTTACTTTTGAGTGTTTTAAAGCTGCAGCCCACCATTCAACTACATCAGCAAATTGTGCAGCTGGTTGGTCAAATGCATAGTAAACTTGAGGAACGATATAATCAATCCACTCTTCATATGCCCATTTTAATGTATCAGCATATAGTGGTGCTCCGTAATGGGAATAACCACTTGTATTAGATCCTACAGGATGGATCAATCTACCATTAAAATATGTATGATTTTCTTTTGGAACATAACTTCCGTTACGGTAAATTCCAGTTGGGGAAATTCCAAATTGTACATATTTTTTATTTTTTAAGTTGTGTTCTTCGATTATTTCATGAATTCCTTCAATTAGAAGGTCTACTTGTTTTCTTCTAAATTCTTCTACTGATAAACCTTCTGTGTTATAAAGTTGACGAGTCTTAAAATCATCTATTCCATTTTCATAAAAATAATCATCAAAATGGATTGCATCAACATCATAAGTTTCTATAATTTCTTTAATTGTATCAAATAAAAACTGTCTTACTACAGGACGGCCTGGATCTAAAATTACATTTTGGTTTCCACGTAGTAAATTATTCACATCCGATGCTGGGTTATGTGCAGGGAATGTAGCAGCGATTTGTTCAAGGGTGCCACCACCACCAACACGATATGGATTTAACCAAGCATGGAATTCAATTCCTCGTTTTCTTGATTCTTGGATTAACCATTCAATTGGATCAAACTCATCAAAATTCACATCTTTAAAACGTGGGGAAATGCGATTTAAGTTTGACTTATACATCGCATCATGATGAGTACGAATATGGAAAACCATTGCGTTCATATTATAATATTCTAACGTGTCAAATACACGCATCATTTCTGCTTTAAATTGTTGCTCAGTGCTATAAGAAGCAATATCGCCTGTTACAGGTGTTACCCAAACAGCTCTAAAGCCTGTCTCTTTAGCAATATACTCACTAGGCATCATAACATCAATATTAGTACTGCGATACTTAATATTTAAATTAGGATCATCCCATCTTGGAACCGGAACAAAGTCCGAAGCATCCACACTATATGCGACACCAGTAAATATTATAAGCATAAAAAAAAGCGTTAATAAAACTTTTCTACTAAGTCGTATCATAACTCTACTCCTCTTCATACTAGTTTAATATATTATATCATTTTTCGACTTTTATGTAAACCTTTTTAGCCTATCCAAATAGAAAAAATGGACCATTTACGGTCCAGTTTCTCATTTCCTTTTTGGAGTTTTATTTGTAGATTTTTCAATTAATTCCTTTGATATTTCTTCTAAAACATTTCTTTCCAAATCTTTATGATCAATTAAAGATTTATAATGCTTTTTGTTTTCTTTGCCTTTCTTACGATTCATAAAATCACCTACTAAATTTTATGAATCATTTTGAAATATATACTAGATTTATTCTTCTAAATTATTTAAGGCATTAAGAATTTTATTATATTCATATCCACGAGCCATTAGTTTTGATATTATTTTACTTCTTGCTTCGTAATTAAACTCATCAACTCGACGAATTAATTTCTTTAAATCTTTAATAAGTCTTTCATCACTTTCATCTACAAATTCTAACTTATTTAATTTATAATTTACTAATTCACTACTAAACCCATCGCGAATTAACTTTTGGTAAATTAATACCTTTTGCTTATTTTTTGGATTTTTCTTATAACGCTCAACTATTTTTCTAAGTAGATCATCAATAACTTCTTCCTCTTGAAGTTCTGTATATTTATAAATAGTTTTATTTATTAAATCTTCATCTAATTTTTTTTGTGTTAACTTTTGTCTTAAAACATTCGGTCCTTTTAAATTTCTAATTACATAATCAAGCATACTATTTGCTAGCATCTCATCATCTAAGTAACCTAAGTTTTTAATTCTCTTGATAATTTTATCAGCTAACTCTTCTGGTGTATCCTTTTCTAGTAGGTACTTCCTAACTTCATTTTCACTTCTAGGTTGATAACTTAAGTAATTAATTGCTCTATTAGTTAAGACGTTAAATTCTTCTTCAGCTAAAATAGCATCAAGTTCATTTTCTTCGAAGACTCTACCCATAAATATAGAGTATTTAATAATTGTGTCTTCAGTAAAACTATATTTATTTTCAGTTGTTTCGACTCGATACTTTGTCTTTAACTTTTTTACACTTACTACTGTTTCTTTAGTCATAGGTGAAACCTTCACCGCCAACTTCGCTTGCACGAACCACAAAGTAGAAGGCACTTGCATCAACTTCATTAATAATTGTTTTTAGTTTATTGAATTCATTAGAATTTAAAACACAAAGTAACATTTCTTGTTCATTCTTTGTATATTCACCAATAACTTTAATTGATGTAAGTCCGCGTTCGAAGTCTTGTAAAATGTATTTTTTTATTTCTTCATTCTTTTTACTAATTATATAAACAGCTCTTCTGTTAAAGCCACTATAAACTACAGCATCAATTACTTGCCCACAAAGTGAAGTAAAGATAATTGCATATAAGAATATCTGGAAGTTAGTTACTTTAGTAAGTAAACCTGCAACTATTACTAATCCGTCTAAAATATAGAGGCTTGTGGAAAAGGAAAGATGGAAAAACTTGTGAAAGATTTTTTGTAATACTTCGGTTCCTCCAGTTGTTCCACCGTACTTTAAGACAATTCCTAAACCTACACCAGATAAAATTGATGCAAATAAAACAATCAAAACCATATCTAAGTTTTGTATATCATCATCAATTTTTAGTATTTCATAAAGTTTACTAAAAATATAAATGAAAAATGGAAATGCTATGGAACCATAGGCCGTTTTAATAAAGAAGTCTTTACCTAGTAAAAATAATCCTAAAAATAATAAAATAATATTTACAATAAATATAGTAAATGCAGGATCAAAACCTGAAATTATATTTTTCAGTAGGATTCCCACACCACTAACTCCACCAATTACTAAATCTAGTGGATTTAAGAAAAAACTAAATGCAAAAGATGTGATTGCAACACCTACAGTAATATAGAAATATTCGATTAATTTCTTCTTCGAAAGAAAAGTCTCTTTTTCCATTTTTACCTCACATTATATTCTGATTT
>DUVT01000235.1 GCA_012840905.1 Acholeplasmataceae bacterium | reverse complement strand
TTAGCCCATGGACGTGTATGATCACCTTCATAGTATTTGCCACCAGATGAAGTTCCTGTTACAACATATGTAACACCATTTTCAATTTCAACTTTTGCAGATTTGTACATTGTAGTTCTGTGATAAATATGGTCATGACCACTTAATACTAAATCTACGCCTGCTTCTTCAAATACTGGAGCTAGTGCTCTAATATTTGCTTCGTTGTAGTTTAATGGATATGCACTTCTATGCATATTAACAATCTTGAATGTCTTAGTTGTATTTGCCATTACTTCTTTTAGTAATGCAATTTGCTTAGTATAGCCAGGATCATATGAGTTGAATCCAGCTTCTGTATCAAAGTTAAATACAACTGCATTATTAATTTCAAACCAATAGTTTCGTGCACCATTGCCACTTTCTACACCATTATCTGGTCCATAGAAGAAACCACTGAATGCTTCACCATCATCGTTTGTATCGTGATTACCGATTGTAGAAGACCAAATATTGTTTGCAAAGTGATTCTTAGAATATGTATATAAGTCATTCCATTGACTGAATATATTAGCTGCGTCAACAACGTCTCCTGCAATCATGCTTAGATCTATATCATCATATCTATTGTAAGCAGCTGTAACAGTGTTTGCAAAATTAGGGAAACCACCTTGGATATCTCCAAATACAGCGATTATACTTTCTCCACTAGCTTTTGCAGTTTTGAATGATTTAACTTCTGACCAACCTGTTGCTTCACTACCTACTTTATAGTAATAAGTTGTATTTGGTTGTAAATCAGTTACAAATGCACCCCAAGAAGTATATTCACGTTCTACAACATTAACTGAAGTTGGAACAACCTTACTTGTTGCCTCAAATTCAACTGCATTACTTAAGTCTTGGCTACTTGATACTACAACTTTTGCAGAATCTACATCATGATTTGTCATGAAACTAATTCCAACACTAGTTGCTGCATCTTCACCAACTGTTACAACAATTCTATCAGGATCATTAGTTCCTAAACTTGGCACAATCTTAAATGTTACTTCGTTACTTAGAACACCATCTTTTACTGCTCTAACTTTAAATTCAGTATCGATTGAATTTTGACCAAATATATCTGTTGTAACAATACCATTTGCATCTGTTCTTAAGTTAAAGTCAAAGTTTGCACCATCTTTTGTAACGATGAAACCAACATCTGCAACCGGCTCACCTTCTGAAACTACAGATAGTACTGTTCTACTATCAAATGTAGATCCACGAGCAGATAATGTGTATTTATAATCTACTGGCACATTATAACCAAGTAAGAATATTTCTGTTTGTAAGCTATCTTCAAAGACGATTGCTTCATCAACTACAATTCCTGTTGTTCCTGAAACAGTATCTTTTGCTTTGAATTTTAAAGTAATAAAGTCTACGTCTGGATCATAAGTAACTTCTTCCATACCGATGATTCTTAGTGTAACTTTACCATTATTTTCATCGATTACTTTAGTAGTTGCTGTTAAGCGAGAATCAATAACTACATCTTGTAATGTTAAGTTTGCTTTATCATAACTTAACTTCACTTCTGCAGCTGAGAAGTCACGATAATCAGGTGTAGTTAATTTATATTCAAATTCTTCACCTGCATAAATAACATCAGTTAAAGGTGTTTCTTCGTTAATAGTAACTGCATAACCTTCAACCGTGAAACTCCATTCAGTAAATGTTTTGTTTCCAAAGTTATCTTCTGTTCTAACAACAACATTTTGAACACCAGGTCTTAATAAGTCTAGTGCCCCTGGAACATAACTAATATCAACAGATCCATCAGGGTTTACAGTTTGTTGGAGATTAGTTACTTCTTTATTATTAATATACATCTTTGTTCTAGATGTATTAATACCAGTATAAACAACACCTTCACCAGCTTTATCTCTAACTTTTAAGCTAATTGGTTGTTGATTATCAGAAACTGTTGCACCATCTGCTGGTGTAATTGAACCTGCTTCTACTACTGGTCCGTCATTGTCATCATTTTTAAAGTCATAAATTGCTCTTACAGAGTCAACGTAAATAGTACCTTTAGTATTATTAGCAATTGTTCCTGTACCGATTAAGCGGATAACTTTTTGTAATGTATAAGGGAATGGAGCATCTGTAGGAATTGGTGTTTCAATATATTTCCAACCAACCCAATCAATTCTCGTATCTCCAACATACTTATTACCTGTCATTTGAATTCTGAACCAACCACCATTACCATCACCATATACCCAAGCGCCGATAGCAGTAGGTTGTCCTTCTAAGACATAGTTTCCAACCTTACCAACTTCGATAGCAACTGTACCTGTTAGAGGATTTGTTGCGAAGTCATAATCGATTCTCAGTGATTTATCACCATGTTTTACAAATCTCTCATCTTCGTTAATACTGATCGCACCACTACCACCGTTATTTGGAATACCAATAAAGTATTTAGTCCAACCTTGAGAGAAGATATCATCTTCAAAATCTAAAATCATTTCTGGTTGTTTACCAACTTCAACTGGTAATGTAAATGAGAATTCTTTGTAAGTAATCTTTATTTCACCTGTTTCAGAAACTTCACTTGCAGTAAATACACCATCACTTGAAACAGTACCTAATGTACTTGGTGTTAACTCAAATGTTAGTGATTCACTTGATAACTCAACTGGAACATTATTATTATATGCTCTAAAGTCAAGTGGAACTGTTCTACCAGGAGCTACTGATAAAATAGTTAAGTCAGTTTCAATTGATGTAATCTCATCAACAACTTCGATTTCAAAATATGTCTTTAAGTCGCCATGACTTGCAACTATTCTACCTTTACCTGTACCTGGATTTGCTTTAAAAGTTCCATCAGAAGTAATTGTACCAATATTTGAACCTTCTTCATTTTCAATTGAATATGTTACATTTCCGTTTAATGGAACTTGATAGTAATTACTATCAGTAGCTTTTACATTAAATTTTAAATTACTGTTTTCAAGTACAAGTGCTTTAGTTGCGAAACTATCTTCCGGATAAATATGAAGCTTTTCAACTGGTTTATCAGGATGTGGTTCATCTTTTGCAATAAATAATAAAGCATTTGTATTTGCACGTTCATTACCATCACTTGGACGGTTTAAGATTTGTGCTTTTTCAGTACCTGGCATTGTAACTTGGATTGTAGATGATCCACCACCATCAAAGTTAAATAGTGTTACAACACCTATGGATTTCATATATTGAGCCATTTCTAAAAATGTTAGACCATTAGCCCAACCAAATTGGCGGCCATCATTTTGCATCAATACGATTGAACCGTCTTCTTTAATACCCATTGATGTACGTGGATGAATATCTGGATTATTAATTGCAGTATTAGTAGGTTCACCATTTTCCATTAACAGATGGAAAATACCCATACCAACTACAATTTCACTCCAATCAATTCGATCATCACTAACATCATCAACATTAACATTTACTTTAGTTCCAACTTGTAGATTGCTTAAAGTTTGGAAATGTGGACTACTTGTATGTGTTGAAAGTACAACTTGATTTTCTCCAATCGGAGTTTTATTACGATTTGGATTACTTTCTACATGGACAATTTCTTTAACTACAGCAGTTAAAGTTTCACCAATTCTTAAACCTTTATCTTTGTGTGCTTCAACTACTTCTAAAATAACTTCAACTCCAGCTTCAATAGATGCTGTCACATCATTAAACTTATCTGTCAATAAGAATACTGCATCAGTATTTTGTTTTCTTTCCTTATTAACATGTCTAATGTCAAGAGTTGGTCCACCATCAATATGAGCACGCATTTGTAATGCAGCTGAACCATATTTTACAGTTCCATCTGCAGTCATACCCCAACCAAGTGATGCACCTGATGATGTAATTAATTCACCATTACTAATTACAAGACCATTTGCAACTCCGTTAGAAGTATCATATGCATCTCCATTTATACCGAAAACTACATGATTGCCTTGTGATTCTTCAAATTCAATCAAGGAAGACATTGTAGAACCGTACATAGCATTACCGCCATAAGCGATAATTGGCTGTAAATTTACGGTTTTAGGATCAAAACTTATTGTGAAAGTCTTTTGGTCTTTGTTGTTGTTATAACTCATAATGTGAGTTAAATCAACACCATCATAGATTTCTCTTGACCAAGAAAATCTTTCTTCACCTATTCCAGTATAATCAGCTGCTTTAAGTGATTTATTAAAACCACCAGCAAGAACTACTATACTGAAAGTTAAAAGTAAAAACATAAAAATAATAGCAAAAAGATTCCTATTAATTTTAGGTCTAGCCATTAAATAGTTCCTCCTCATCTTTTTTTCATTCCTTTTATATTATAGCAATAAAAAAAGTAGATATCAATCAATATGTGAAAATGCTTGCAAAATGGTAAAAGTTGCTTAATTTTATTTGTTTTCTCCCTTTATATTGCATAAATTAAAAAAAGTTTTATAGTGAGGTTCGATATAGTATCGTCCTTTAACCATAAAACTTTAATTATTTTATTTTATTATTCAGCGTCCTGCACTTCTGCTTCTGCTTCTTTTAGATCTTCTTCAGCTTTTAATCTTTTATCGATTTCTTCACCAAAGTATTTAGGTAAATCCATTCCAGCCATATTGAATAATTCTTTCATTGGTGGAATTGATTTCATTAATGAAGAGACAAAGTTTGATGTAGAAGATGCGCCATCTTTGCTTCCGCTATCCCAAACAGTAATCTTATCGATCTTAAGGTTTTTAATTGCTTCCACTTGAATTTCAATTAATCTTTCTAATTTGTCAGCAATTAAGAATTTAACAGCACTTTCAGCATCTCCACCAGCAGCTTCAACTAATTGTTTGAAACCATCTGCTTGCTTAGATAAGATTTCTAATGCACCACGAGCTTCAGCTTCCATCTTAGCATAAATACCATCAGCTTCACCGCGTGCCTTACGACGAATTTCTTCAGCTGCAGCTTCTGCTTCAAGTTCTCGTTTAGTTTTTTCAATTTGAGTTGCAACAATAACGTCAGCTTCTAATGTTGCTTGTTCACGGCTAGCACGTGCAAGCTCTGCTAATTTTTCAGCATTATATGCTTCTTCTCTAGCCTTAGCTTCAGCAATCTTTTCAGCTGCAACAGCTCTACGTAATGCTTCTGCTTCGATCTCACGACGTTGTGCGTTAGATTGAGAGATTTTTGCTAAAGACTCGTTCTCACCTTCGATTGCAGTAGAGTTCGCTTGTGCTACGCTAATTCTTTGGTCACGTAATGCATTAGCTTCACCAATAGAACCGTCTCTATTCTTTTCTGCAACACTCTTCTTTGCATCATTGATCGCTTTTGCAGCAGCTTCTTTACCTAAAGCTTCAATATAACCTGAATCATCAGTAATATCAGTTAAGTTAACGTTAATTAATCTTAAACCAATTTTCTTTAATTCAGATTCAACGTTTGAAGATACTTGTTCTAAAAATTTATCTCTATCTGCATTGATTTCTTCGATATCCATTGTTGCGATAATTAAACGCAATTGACCGAATATAATATCCGTACATAATTCTTGGATTTCTTGCATTCTTAAACCTAATAGACGTTCTGCAGCATTTTGCATAATACCAGGTTCAGTTGAAATACCAACAGTAAATCTAGATGGAACATTAATTCGAATGTTTTGTCTAGAAAGTGCACTCTTTAGGTCAACATTGAATGA
>DUVT01000234.1 GCA_012840905.1 Acholeplasmataceae bacterium | reverse complement strand
TGAAGTACAATATAGTTATAATAAATATATATCTGAAAACTTGAGTATTTTGCTTGATAGCGAATTAATCAAAATTACAACTAATAATTCAAGTGTATTAGATAGTAAAAATTATCAATTAGTTGATGCTAATTTAATAGTAAAAAAAGATTTCTTAAGTAATCTTACAGATGGAAATTATTCATTTGTGATCTATACAACTCAAGGTAAATTCAATATAACTATAAATGTGTTTTATAATAATAAACCATATATGATTACAAATAATGTAGTAGAGTTTACTGGTGAGGATCTTGAATTTGAGTTTGAACTCCTTAATGGTACGATTACTCAAGTTACTGGAAATACAATAACTAGTGAAGATTATTTAATTAATGGAAATAAATTAGTTATTAAAAAAGAATTTATTTCTAAAGTATTTAATAACGATCAAGCTAGAAATTCAATAATCTTAAACTATCAATTAACTGCAAATACAGACCATGTTCTTGGTAGTATTGAAATAAAAAAAGGATAAAAAAGCAAATAAAAATGGTGAAGTTTTATATTTAACTACACCATTTTTTTATGATTATTTCCTATTTGTAAATTGGTTTATCCCTTCTTGTAAAAGGTCATTTCCTTGGCTATCGTATGTAACAAAGGCTGTAAAGTTTTCAACTTCAAGTTTATGGATAGCTTCTGGACCTAGTTCTGGGTATGCTACAACCTCAGCTTTTTTTATTGCTTTACTTATAAGGGCTGCAGCTCCACCTACAGCTGATAAGTAAACACCTTTATATTTGACTAAGTCATGTTTGAATTCTTCACTTCTTGGGCCTTTACCAATTGTAATTTTAATTCCTTTTTCCATTAGTTTTGTTGCATATGGGTCCATTCTATAACTTGAAGTAGGTCCTGCTGAACCGATTACTTCATTTGGTTTTGCTGGGGTAGGGCCAACATAATATATTATTGTGTTATTTGTTTCGATTGGTAACTTTTCACCACGTTCAAGTGCTTCAATTAATTTTTTATGAGCAGCATCTCTTGCTGTATAAATTGTTCCTGTAATTGAGACAGTATCTCCAGCTCTTAGGCTTTCAATTTGTTCATTTGTAATTGGTGTTTTTAAATGGATCATTTTTTTGGTCTCCTTAAATTGTTATTTCTTTATGCCTTGCTGCATGGCATTGGATATTTATTGCAACTGGTAAACTTGCAATATGACAAGGATAAGAATTAACTTTAACTGCAAGGGCAGTAGTAGTACCACCGAAGCCCATTGGGCCAACACCTAATTCATTAATTTCTTTTAATAATTCGCGTTCTAATTCGCGATCAAATGGATTTTCTGCTTCATCATTAATTGGTCTAAAAATTGCTTCTTTTGCAATAATTGCAGCTTTTTCTAAGTTTCCGCCAATCCCAATCCCTACAACTAATGGAGGACATGGTTTACCACCTGAATGGAAAATAGTGTCTAAAACTAGTTTTTTGATGCCTTCTTTTCCGTCTGCAGGAATTAACATCTTTACTAGGCTCATATTTTCACTTCCACCACCTTTAGGTGCTACACTAATTTTTAGTTTATCACCTTGGATTATTTTAGTGTGGATGATAGCAGGTGTGTTATCCTTTGTGTTTTTTCTTTCGATTGGATGATTAACTACGGATTTACGTAAGAAACCATCTGCATAAGCTTCTCGAACCCCCTGGTTAACAGCATCATAAATATCACCATCAAAGATGATTTGATTCCCTATTTCTAAAAAGATTACTACGATCCCAGTGTCTTGACACATTGGAACAAAATCTCTTCTTGCGATTAAATCATTTTCTTCAATCAGTTTTAAAACAGTTTTACCAATTTCGCTTTTCTCGGTTTTAATCGCATCCCTAATTTTAGAAAGTACATCATCACCAATGTTAACATTGGCATCTAAAAGTAAATCTTTTACAGCTTTTGTAACATCATTTAAATTAAGAATTCGCATAAAAAATCTCCTTAACTATTCTAATATCATTATACCACTTTTATTCTAATAAGGTAATTAAATTTGCATTTTTCTAAAAAAAGGTTATGTTTGAGTAATAAATCGTGGAAACACTAAAAACAAATTAGAGCCGAAATTTCCCTGCTTTTTTAAATAAATAACTTGAT
>DUVT01000233.1 GCA_012840905.1 Acholeplasmataceae bacterium | reverse complement strand
CTTTTTTATTTTAGTTATTTATTTCATTTTTTTGGATTTTCATTAAATATTCTTTGCCATCATCTGTCTTAAATAACTTTAAAAACTTAAACCCAACTTTCTCATAAACTTTGATAGCAACTATATTATCTGGTTCTGGACCAATAATACAACTTTCTACATCCAATATATTAAATATAATTGTTTTAAGAAATTTACTAATTATATATTTACCTAATCCCTTATGTATATAATTTTCATCACCTATAAATAAATCAAGTCCTGCTGCATTTTCAGTAACACCAATTTGCTTTGCATAAAGTGGATAAGACTTTATATAATAAGTTTGAATATAACCAATCGGGTTATTATCATAAAGTATTATGTAGGCATATGTTGGTTTTTCTTGTTTGATATAGGGAAGGTACTTTGCTTTAACTTCTTCTAATGAAAACTCGCTTTTCCCATACCATTTATTTGCATAACCATTATTTAACCATTTATGCATAAGTGGTAAATCACTTTCTTTTAAAAGCCTAAAACTAATTAATTCAGACTTATCCATAAGAAACCTCTTATTCTAAGTTAAGCTTATTTTTTAAGTAATAATGAGTTATGAAAAATTCGACAGTAACTGCAATTAAATATAAAACAATTGGCGTATATATTAGTGCATAAAACTGAGAAGTAAAACTTTCAATATTTTGAAATGAAATAGAAAAAATAAATACAATAATTATTAATGTAATTATACCAATAAATTGATAAATAAAATAAATTACTATACCAGTTAATATACTATTACCAATTTTCTTTCTAGACTTACTATATCCTATTGTAAGTGCAGTTATAACTAACATTATAATTGATAAATAATAAAGGCTAAATGCCAGGAATATGAACAAAAATGCAAGTATTGAATGATTTACTGCCTTATGCAAACTATTAATTATATTTTTTACATAACTAGGATTTGTAAGTAGGAAAGATAAAAGTATTACAATCAAAGTTAAAAAGTACAATATTAATGCCGTGCTAACTTTTACAAACAATAACTGAGCTTTTGAAACTGGAAGTGTATGTGTCAAGTACGCTTCATCTTTAAGCATTGACTTATGATATCTAATAAGTGGATAGACAATACTATAAATTATTATTCCTACTATACTAATTCCATACCCAATTTTAAGTAAGCCACTAGCAAAGAAAATTGCAACGTTGCTATCTTTAAAAGAATCAAAAATATAGACTAATACAGTTAAGCCAGCAACTATACCAAAAAATAAAATTGACTTTTTAAACAAATCCTTTATTTCATGTTTAAATAATTTTGCTAACATCTAAACACCTCTCTAAATATCCCATCAATAGATTTTCCTTCTTTTTCTCTTAACTCATCAGCATTGCCACTTAATACTATTTCTCCATAGTTTATCATAATTACCTCATCTAAGATCTTTTCTACATCTTGAATTAAATGGGTTGAAATTATAACGGTTGAATCTTCTTTTAATGACTGGATAATTGTTCGCATAATTAAGTCACGTGATGCTGGATCTACACCAGCAATTGGTTCATCAAAAATATAAATATCAGCTCTTCTGCTAACAACTAACGCAAGTTGAATTTTTTCTTTCATCCCTTTAGATAATTCACCTAATATTTTTTCTATAGGAATATGAAATGATTCTATTAGTTTTATTGCATGAAGATCATCGAAATCTTTATAAAAGTCCTTAAAATATTCGATTGCTTCTTTAACTTTCATATTTTGATTAAAATAAGTTCTTTCAGGTAAATATGATATAATCTTTTTCGATTCAATACCCGGCTTTTTACCATTAATCAAAACATCTCCATTTGTTGGTTGAAGTAAGCCATTTATAATTTTTATTAAAGTTGTCTTACCACTTCCATTAGGACCAAGTAGTCCATAAATTTTCCCTTTTTCAAACTCAAAATTTACATTTTTTAAAGCGATAAATCCTGAATAACTTTTAGTCAAGTTACTTATCTTTAAAATACTCATAGTTTTCACCTTCCTCACTTTCTTCTTTTTTTAATTGTAATTTTATACTTGAAACACCTATATACTTCATTTCAGTTAAAAACCATTCGACTCTTTCTTTAATTAATTTCTCTTTTATGCTTTTTATAACTTCCTTATTATCTGTTACAAATTTTCCATTTGTCCTGTTTGTATAAATTAAGCCTAGGTTTTCAACTTCATATAAAGCTTTTTGAATTGTATTATGATTAACACCAGCAATCCCAGCTAGTTCCCTTACTGCTGGTAATTTGTCATTTGGTTTCAATGTTCCATTTACAATATAATAAGATATTTGATTTACGAGTTGTGTATGAATTGGAAAGTTGTTATCAAATTCAAACTTCATTGGTCCTCCTTTCCATAATCCCTTTGTACTAGTATAATAGCACAGTTGTTTTTTTGTGTCAACATTTTTTTATGCAACTTATTACATCTAAAATGCGACTTGTTACAACTAGGTTGATTATCACTTGTTAATTCTATATAATTGCAATATGAAGGATGATTTTATGAAAGTTAAAATTATTTCTAAAAAAGAAAATTACGATAAATATAGGAAAATGTTAGAAAAAGCGGGATTTACAATCGATGAGGATGCAAATTTAGTCTTTAAAGAGGAAGACTATACTCCTATCCATTTTGTAGGTAAAATCAATGATCAATACTCAATTATTCCTTTTGATGAAGTAGTTTATATTGAAAGTTTTGGTAGAGATATATTTTTATATACAGAAACTAACCATTACCAAATCAAAGAAAAACTATACGAAATCGAAGGTAAATATGAAGAGTATGGTTTTATCAGGATTAATAAATCGCAAATTGTAAACAAAAGTTACATTAAAAAAATAAAACCTTTATTTAATTCTAAAATCAAAATTATTTTAAAAACAAATCAAGTTCTAGAAATAAGTAGAACCTATCTAGAACACTTTAGAGAATCTATTGGATTCTAAACTATAAAAATAAGGAGAATGATTATGCGTTTTGTAATAAATTTATTACCAATTTTTGTGATATTAATACCAATATTATTAATAATTGGAGCTATTATTTATGTTATTTTATATAACAAAAATCTAAATAAAGTATTAGAGACCGGAAAACCAAATAGAATGTTGGATAAAAATCAGTACATTAACTTATTTGCGGTGATTGGAACATTTATTCTTGCAATTATCTTAATCTTCCAATCTATCAGGCACACAAAATTTTTTAATGAAATTGAAGCCAAACTTGAACAATTAACTACT
>DUVT01000232.1 GCA_012840905.1 Acholeplasmataceae bacterium | reverse complement strand
ATTTCAGTCATTTTTTGCCTCCAATATATCTTCAATTTAATATATATCTTATATATATATTATAACGCTTATTCGAAATCCATGTTAAGGATTTGCTTTATATCTATTTCAACTGTTTCATTACTACTTAAGTTCTTATATTCTACAATTCCTTCACTAGCTTTTCTACCAACAACTATCCTATGATTAATTCCAATTAAGTCCGCATCATTAAATTTAACTCCAGGACGCTCACTACGATTATCAAATAGTACTTCATATTTTTCACTTAATTTTTTATATAAATCAAGTGCAATATCATATCCTTCTGTACCTTCATTACTTAGAGGTAAGATGTGAATATCAAATGGAGTAACTTCTTTTGGCCAATTTGCTATTTCATTGTTATAGTGTTGTTCAAGGATGGCCATAAGTAGGCGTGATACCCCAATTCCATAACAACCCATAATAATTGGTTTTTGTTGTTGGTCTTTGTCTAAGAACATTGCTTTCATAGGAATTGAATATCTAGTTCCAAGTTTAAAGATGTGACCAGCTTCAATTCCTTTTGCATGTTTAATCTTGCCTTTACCATCTGGGCTTGGCGTACCTTCTGGTAAATTGCATAATTCAATATTGCTAGCAAAGTCGCTTTCATCACTAAAAACTATTGTATCTTCACCAATATCACAAAGAACCATAAATTCTTCACTTGACTTACCACCAATGTTTCCGCTATCGGCACTTACAATTCGATATTTTAAATCTAATCGGTCAAGAATTCGAATATATGCTCCTCTTACTTTTAAATACCATTCATCTAAATCTTCTTCTGTTGCATGGAAAGTATATAAGTCTTTCATAATAAATTCTCTTCCACGCATTAGACCAAATCTTGGTCTAAATTCATCACGATACTTAGTTTGAATTTGGTATAAAGCAAGCGGTAATTTTTTATATGAAGTTACATGTTCTCTAACAATTGAAGTAATAACTTCTTCATGAGTTGGACCTAGACAAAACTCGCGTTCATGACGATCTTTTAAGCGCATCATTTCTTTGCCGTATTCATCCCATCTTCCAGATTCAACCCATAAATCTTTTGGATTTAATGCTGGCATAAGTAATTCACTACAGCCAATTCGATCTAATTCTTCACGAATAATATTTTCAATCTTTTTAATTACACGATACCCTAAAGGTAAATATGTATAAATTCCAGCAGCTATTTGCTTTATGTAGCCACCTTTTAATAAAATTTTATGACTTAATACTTCTGCATCCTTTGGTACTTCACGTAACGTTGGCGCAAATAATAAACTTTGTTTCATAATCAACACCTTCTAAAAGAATTTCAAAAAATCATTTATTGTAACAAATATCATTAAACCAAATAGTAAAAGCATTGTTGCGGTAATTAACCATGTTTCAACTTTTTGACTTGGTTTTTTCTTCGTAATTGCTTCATATCCTAAGAAGACCAATCTTCCCCCATCAAGAGCAGGAATTGGAAGTAAGTTTAATAAACCAATATTAACACTTAATAATCCAGTCCAATATAAAATATTTACTAGCCCCTGTCTTGCTACTTTAACTGTAGCTGATGCTATACCTACAAAACCAGATAAAGCACGAATACTTATATCTCCGCTAAATAACATTCCTAATGTAGAAAAGACTGCTGTACCTGATTTTACAGATTCAGTTATAGAAAAGACAAAACTCTTTCCTATATTAAATTTAGATCTTGGACTTACATGCATTGCAACTTTTACAATCTCAATTCCATTTTGTTTTGTTTGGTAGTCCATAATCTTTTTACTATATGGCGTAACTTTTACAACTTTTTCACCTTCAAAAGTTGATAAGTGGAGTGTTATTTCATTATCCTCTGCGTTACGACTATCTCCCTTATAACTTTCAAATAAACTATATACTGCAACTAAATTTGTTGCATCGACTTCATTGCCATTATAGATAAATTTAGTAATAATTAAATCACCCTTCTCAGGGTTGAAAAATTCACTCATTGCTTCGTTATTAACCATACCATCATTTGCTTTGACATATCTAATAACTTTTAGACCTTCACTATGAATTGCAGTTTCAATCGCAAGATTGTTTAACGCAATCCAAGGAGATATTTTAGTTTCAAATTCTTGATCATTTCTTAAATAATTTACAATAATAGGACTTCTACTTCCAGTAGTTTTATACTCACTCATAAAAATTGAGATATCATTCCAAACTGAAACATCTTGAGATATAATTCCATCTTCAGTTTCTAACTTCGTAATTACATCACCAGTGCGAAGTCCAGCATCATATGCTACTACATTTTCTGTTATTATAACTTCAGAACTTTCCATCACAGGAAAACCTTGAATTAACCCCGCAAATAAGAACACAATAATTGCTAGAATAAAGTTCATTAATGGGCCACCAAACATAACAAGTGCACGAGCACGTTTAGATTTAGAACCCAGTGTTCTATTATATGGAGCTATTTGATATTCCATTTTTGGTAAATAAACAAAAGCATCTTCTTTTACCTTAAAATGATATCTATTCCCATCTTTAATAACTTCCATATATAGATTGCCTGTTCCTGCTTCATCGTATAAAT
>DUVT01000231.1 GCA_012840905.1 Acholeplasmataceae bacterium | reverse complement strand
TAAATATCGGGGGAATAAAATTATTTACTACTGATGCAATTATTAGCCCTGTATATGTTGATAATAACATCTGGACAGAAAATATTGATTTAAAACTATATGAAGTAATATTTACACATTTTGGACAAATATAACATACAAAAACTAAATAAACTTCATATCTTATTGTGAAGGGGGGAGATATATGTTTTTTGGTTTCCCAATTTTCTGTCCTAGATTCAATTGTTGCTGCTGTTGCTGGTTCTGTTGTAATAATAGTATCTTCTTTATCTAAATATAAACAATAAAAAATCGGCTTCATCCTTGGATGAAGTCGATTTTCCCTTTATACAATAACTCTTCTATTTAGTAAATCTAAATTACTTATATTAAAAAGATTAATTTTATAACCTAGTTCATTATTTGAACTTAATGTAGGGTTACCATAAATCATTTCAACCAATTCAGGATGATCGATAAATGGATTACGATTTTTTTGATTTTGGAAAATAACTTGATTTCGATTGATTTCAAATTCATCAACAGGATCTTCGATATGCCATCTTAAGAACATATCAAGTTCACCAATAGAATTTCTTGTAATTGGAACATTCCAGCGAACATTTACATAAAAGATAATTCTTGCTACATCACCTTTGTCAGCATCCCCTGGATAAAAACCACCATCAATTTTCTTATAACCACCAGAACTATCTCTAAACGGTAAGTTACCTCTGCTGCTATTTACTGAAGGCGTTGAAGCTCTTAAGTTATGAAGATCCCATTCAGCTGCTCCAGGGATTTTTGATTTTGGCCACACGTGTTCACGATCCCATGTTTTTCCGCTATCCCATTTATTATTAGTATTTTTTCGATCATAAATTAATAATAATTGATTAGTCTTAGTTGGGTCAATATCAGATTTTTCTAATGTTGTTCTCGTAATACTATCACTAATATAATTATTGCTAGAAATAATCGCACGTAGTTCATCTTTTAAAGCTGAACCAGTTAAGCCGTTTAAACTAGCATAATAACCAGTAAATATAATATCCGGATCATCGCCTGGTTCATCTCCTGGTTCATCTCCCGGTTCATCTCCAGGCTCGTCTCCAGGTTCATCACCTGGATCTTCAGTTTCTAGACCTAAAACGATAATTAAGTAACTTTTATTTTTTTCCTCATCACCTAATTTATAGCTAGCAATTAAAGTTACAAATTCATCATTTGAAGTGCGAGCAACTATTGCCTCATCATCGACAATACTAATAACATCACTATTTAAACTTTTCCAATATATTTTGATATCTTCAATTTCTGTAACTAGTGTAAAGTCTTTTGTAACATGAAACTGATCTTCTCCATCTGCAAAATGCATCAAAGTTTCTTCAAATGGATTGATGTCATCATTTACAGTTTTACAACTAACCAAAAATAATGAAATTATAACAAATAATACAATTTTTCTAATTTTCATAGTTCTACCCTTTTCTAATTAATATAATTTATTATAACATATTTCGAGCCTCCAAACAATGAAAAAAGACTTTCAAAATAAAAGTCTTTTTGCTTATAATACTATAAAATTATGTTCAAAGAAATAATTAATTATTTCTTTTCGAGTAACGATTCCTATGAAAATATTATCTTCATCAACAATCGGTACAAAGTTTTGATTTGTTGCTTTTAAAATCAAATCTTGAATTTTTGCATCTTGATTTATCGGCTCTAAATCACGTAATCTTTCAACATCAGCAATTTTGGCTTTTTCAGCAACACTCTTGCTAATATCTTTGTTCATAATAAAACGTAAAATATCACCCTCTGTAATAGTACCAACATAATAACCTTCACGATTTAAAACAGGAATTGCTGTAAAGTGATTATCTTCCAGCAAATTATAAACTTCCTTTACTGTCATATCATCATACGCATAAATAACTTTAGGTATTTTAATAGTAAAAAATAAAATATCCATAATTTCTCCTTTCAAATAAGAATTAATTGTTTAAGTCTTCAATTAAGGAAGACAAATCATATCCGAGTACTACAATTACATAATGTCCATCTAAATATGCTTCATAGTTAGTATTTTCAACTTCGACTTTAATTTTCTTATACCATTTTTCTGCAGTTCTAAGTTTTGGGAATAAAAAGAAATAAGCTACACCATCTTGATCTTCACTTGCAGTTCTATGAATATCAATTACATCTTTATCAGTTATTTCAAGCCAGCCTGCAACATTATTAGTTGCGCTAATTTTATTTAAGATATAACCCTCTTCAGAAAGTTCTTTTTCATATTTATCAAAAATAACTTTTGACTCATTATAATCATCTTTCCCACATGCACTTAAAAAGATTAAGAAAAAGATAAATATGAAAATTACAATAACTTTCTTCATAGAACCACCTTTTCTTTTTGCAATACTTATTATAGCATAAAAATGGTAATTTGAATACAAAAATAATTTATTCTTTTTTTATTTTAAATGGAAAAACTTCCGATATGGAAGTTTTTATTATTAATATTAACCTTTAAAAGAAAACTTGCGTAGCTTGTTCTTTAATTTCTTTTGGAGCTGAGAACGGAATTCTTGTAGTGTAATTATTTCTTGCAGCAACAATCATCTTTGTTGGCCAAGAATTAACTGCGTAGTTCCATTGTCTAATTGTATCGTTATAAATTTCTCTTGCTGCAGTAATTTCTTTTTGTAAGTAACTGTTTTGTTGCATTGCACTTGCAATTGATTCGTGTGCTTTTAGATCTGGATATGCTTCAAATGCAACATTAATTTTAGAAAATGCTGTTTCAAGTTCTTGATTTATTTCACTTCTATTTGCATCATCTATTTTTGCTCCACTACGGTATCTTGCAACACTCTTCATTACATCTTTATCTAATTCAACAGCTTTATTTACAATCGCAGCAACGTTTTGTAAAATTACAACTCTTTGAGTTAAGTAATTATCTATTTGGGATGCATTATGTTGAATTTTTTGTTCAAGTTTACGTAAATAATTACTAGCTTTAATTTTCATAATTAAGAAAATTAAGCCCGGAATAATTAACGGGAACCATAAAAATATTTCAAAAATAGTTGAACCTACACCAACTTTAATTGGTATTTGTTTATGAATTACGTTAACATCACGACCATCTGGATTAACTGGTCCAGTTAATTCATCTAATTGATTTGCCATTGATTTTTCCTCCCTTAGTTTTTATTATCATTTTCTATTGCTTTTTGAAGCAATTTATCAATCTCCTCATAGTTTTCAGAACTCGGAATTGCTATGATCGATTTTCTAAAATTAAATGTACTATGTTGTAAATTGAAATTTTGAATAAAGTTTTGTAACCCTTGATTTGCTTTTAAATGTTTTAAATAATCATTTCTTGAAAGATTATCTACAACTTTTAAATAAATCGTAGTTTCTTTTTCAACAGGTATATATTCAATCCAAGGAACTGGCACATGATGGATTTTGCCATCACCACCATACTTTGGCACATAATCAACCCGCTCTACTCCACGAAAGCCATAAGCTGTTACTTCTAATTCAATTTTTTCTTTATCTTCTTTTAAAACCTTAGTTTTTAAAATATTTGAAGTAATTGACTTGGGATGTTTAAATTTTGCTTCTCCTAAATAATTTACAAAAGCTTCATGTTCATATTTACTCAAACTTGATCCCAATGTCTTTTTATAAATAGCTTCATGAGACTTATGTTGTTGGTATAGGGGGATAGCTAATATAGGTGCAAGGGAAAAATAAAACACTTTAAAGAAGTTATTATGAAAATCATTAAAATTCTTCCTTGCAACATTTATATCATAATGAATAAATTTTCTAGGATCACAAGCTAGATCAAAACTATTTAAATGATTAGGATAAATATAGTTTAACTTTTTATTTTTAATAAAACTAAAATTATCTCCATAGCCAATAGATTTATCTTTTAAAATTTCTAACATTTGCTTTTGCGCTAAAGGTGTAAATAACAATCGAAACTGAACTTCGTTATTACGGTTTAAGGCATTAAATAGCACCTCAAATTCAGTATTAGTTAATGCAGTAAAATTTGTATTATTTTTTATTGCTCTTCTTTCTAAACGTTCTAATGCTTTTTCTCTACGTTTAATTTTTCGTTCTATTTGTTTTTCATTAAGACTGTTAATATTTGTCGGTGAACGTTTAAAAATCAAATCTGGAGCAGCCTCGTTACCATAAATGAGATATGAGGACTTATAAAAACGTGGATATGGTTTTACAACTGATGCATGTAGTGTTTGCCTTCTTCTTACAGTTTCATGTTTTCCATTAACATAGCGGGTTGTTGTCCATGTAATATATAAAGATCCATGATATGTTTTTTTAGCCATTTCAAAATTTAAGTTGTCTAAAATTACAAATGGATTATCAATTATGTCGCCACTTTCTACGTTTATAACCGACTTATAATAGTCATCTTCTTCTGTTAAACCATATCGTTCTTTCAAGATATTAAATCTACTATTATCAAAATATGGATCAATGTTAATAATTGGAACAGTCTTTTTAACTAAAACCCTTGCCATATCCCAATCATATAATTCATTTAATGGCTCCATTTGCAACCATGCTTCATAATAAAGCTTGTCGATTAAACCTTTAAGCTCTGCTATTTTACTATCAAATAATTTAATCTTTTTATTTACAACTTTTATAATCAACAATATTCCTAGAACACCTAAACAAACACAACCAATTCCAAAAAACAGCTGATAAATATCAGTTTTATATGAAAAATAATTTGTAAGGAATATAAAACTAATAACAAAGCTTAAAATTATTAATAT
>DUVT01000230.1 GCA_012840905.1 Acholeplasmataceae bacterium | reverse complement strand
ATAAATTGGTAAAAGGTAATTAATTTTATCTAAGTTCATCAACTATTCTACTTTTTTCTTTCAATAATTCAGATTTTGTCTTAATGAATTTTGCCGGGTTTCCTGCTACTACTGTACCAGGTTCTACATCTCTAATTACAACACTTCCCGCACCTACAACTGAATTTTTACCAATTCTAATCCCTTCTAAAATAACACTTCCTGCACCTATAAAACAATCATCTTCAATAACTACAGGCAGCTTACTTGCAGGTTCAATAACACCTGCTATTACACTGCATGCACCGATATGACAACGTACACCAATTTCTGCTCTTCCACCTATAACAGCATTCATATCAATCATAGTTTCTCTACCTATTTTTGCCCCTATATTTATTACTGCTCCCATCATAATTATTGCATTATCACCTATTTCTACATGATCTCTTATTATTGCACCTGGCTCTATTCTAGCATTAATATTTTCATAATTAAGAAGTGGAACCTTAGAATTACGCCTGTCTATATCAAGATAATAATCAAGTATTTTCTCTTTGTTTTCTCTAATTATTTTTATAATTTCATCATATTCTCCGATTAAAATAGTTAAATCATTACTATTAAAAAACTTTATTTTACATTTTTTATAATCGATTTTTCCATTAATATATGCTACTGTAAAGGTAGTTTTTTTCGCATTCTTTATATAATTTATTAACTCAATAGTATCCATTAACTTACCCCCTTTACTAAATCATTATAAGTATAAAGGTAAGGTTTTTTCTTATAAATTAACTTAGCACATTTAATTGCACCTAAAGCAAAGATTCTTTTTGAATAAGCTCTATGTGTTATTTCTATCTCCTCATCTTCATAGTTAAAAATTAAAGCATGTTCTCCTACTATATTACTTGTTCTAATTGAATACATATTTATCTTTTTATCAATTGATTTTTCAAATAATTTCGCGGTTCCACTTGGACTATCAAGCTTATTTTTATGATGTTTTTCAATTAAATTTATCTCGAAATTAGCCAAATACATAGTTAAATCACTTAATATATTTCTAATTGCATTTATGCCTAAAGAGTAATTTTCTAAATAAATAATTGGAATTTTACTTGCCGCATCACTAATTAATTTTAATTCTGATTCATCATAACCAGTAGTTCCCAATACTAGCGCAACATTATTTATAGTTGCATAATCAAGAATACTTTTAAGTAAAGAAGGTACGGAAAAATCAATTAATACATCAACTTTTGGAACTTCCAAAAAGCTAGTATAATCAATATTTGACTTCCTTGTTCTTGTATATCCACCAACTAATTCTAACTCAGGATCTTCTAATATTTCTTCTTTTAGGGTTCTTCCCATCTTTCCATTTATCCCACAAATAAAAACCTTGATCATAACTCATACCTCATAGCCCAAATCTCTTAAACAAACTTTTAAGATTTCAAGATTTTTCTCACTCAAACCCACTAATGGCAGCCTTGTTTTTCCAACATTATACCCAAGTAAATTGAGTGCAGCTTTAATTGGAACAGGATTTGTTTCTACAAATAAGATTTGCATTAAATTACGATATTTTTCAAATTCATTTTTACTCTCTTCAATCTTACCATTTAAATAAGAATGAACTATTCTTCCAAATTCTTTTGGAATCAAATTACTACAAACAGAAATTACTCCAACTCCACCAAGTTTTAAAATATCTATTGTTTGATCATCATTTCCACTATATACATAAAAGTTTTTATCAACATTTTTAATAATCCGATTAATTTGCATTAAATCTCCACTAGCTTCTTTAATGCCTACAATGTTTTTAATTTTTGAAAGTTCAATTACTGTATCACTAGTTAAGTTAACATTAGTTCTTGAAGGAACATTATATAAAATAATGTTATTATCTACATTACGTGCTATTTCTGTGTAATGTGCGATTAAGCCTCTTTGACTTGGTTTATTGTAATATGGTGTAACTATTAACAGTCCATCTGCACCAACTTTAGTTGCATAGTTTGATAGATCTATTGTTTTTCTTGTACAAGGAGAACCAGTACCAATAATTACAGGTACGCGTCCCTTGGCTAACGAAATACTAAAATCAATTATTTTTAGTTTTTCTTCATCGCTTATACAACTACTCTCACCAGTTGTTCCTAAAATAATTAATGCATCTGCACCACTTGAAATTTGTCTTTCAATTAACTCAGCAAACTTATTATAATTTACTTCATTATTAATAAACGGAGTTACTAATGCAACTCCTACCCCTTTAAACATCCACCCTACTCTCCTTCGCTAATTTTGATAAAATACGAACAGCATTAGTTGCAGCACCAACCCTTAAATTATCTGCAACTACAAATAAACTAATATGTTTTCTTGAATTAAAATCATATCTTAATCTTGCAATATGAACTAAATCACTACCACTAACTTCTCTAGGTGTTGGATAGTCATCTTCATAATATTTATAATATTTTGACTCATTATAAAATTGTTTTAATTTTTCCAAATCCACTTCTTCTTCACAAGTTATATTGATATTTATACTATGACCATTTAAAACACTAACTCTTACACATGTTGAACTAACTTTTAATCT
>DUVT01000229.1 GCA_012840905.1 Acholeplasmataceae bacterium | reverse complement strand
AACACAGTTTTCAAATAATTTCTTTGGTTCCATTGATGCCCCATATTTATGAAGTTTTTCTTTAAACCAAGTATTAATTTCTTTAGTAGTTTTAGATTCTAATGATTTTAAAACTTTAAAGTCTTTATTCATTACATTAAACATTTGTGATGCATATGCACTACCTAAGGCATAAGTTGGGAAATAACCAAATGAACCACCTGCCCAATGAACATCTTGTAATACACCTTCTTTGTCTGACGGAACATCAATATCTAAATATTCTTTGACTTTTTGATTCCATACTTTTGGTAAATCTTTAACTTCAATTTCATTATTGAATAATGCTTTTTCGATATCATAGCGAATCATTATATGAATTGGGTATGTTAATTCATCAGCTTCAGTTCTAATTAATGAACGAGTGGATTTATTAATATGTTTATAGAAGTCTGTAACTTTAATACCACGAAGTTCTTTTTTGAAAATTTCTTTTAAAGCTGGATAATGAATTTTCCAAAACTCTAGACTTCTTCCAATAATATTTTCATAAAATCTAGATTGAGATTCATGAAGTGCCATACTACCGCCACCACCAGATAAAGTTGAATCTAATTTAGGATCAACTTGTTGTTCGTAAGTTGCGTGGCCTAATTCGTGAATTCCAGAGAATATTGAAGAAATAAAGTTGTCTTCATAGTAATGGTTAGTGACTCTAACATCAGTAGTTCCCATTCCACTTGTAAATGGATGTTCGCTTTCTTTCATTAAACCTCTTGAAAGATCATAATCCATTACTTTCATAATGTAATCCATAAATTCTTTTTGCTTTTCAATAGGGAATGGAATTTCTTCAAAACTATTATTATATTCTAATTCTCTACTTGTTACCTCTTTTACAAACGGCACAAGATCTGTTTTAATTGTATCGAAGAATTTATCATATTCTTTCATTGTCATTCCTTTTTCGTATTCATCAAGTAACACATCATAACCTTTAAGTTTAGGTGTTTCTATATAGACAATATATTTTCTTAGGAATGCAACGATTTTCTCTAATATAGGTTCAAAGCTTGCCCAGTCATTATTGTTTTTGGCTTTTGCCCAAATGTTTTCACTTTGTGCAAGCAAGCTCATATATTCTACAAACTCATGCATTGGAACTTTCTTTAATTTTTCAATACTAGTTTTAGCTTCTTGGATTTCATATCTTAAGACATCATCAAGTTCTGAACGTTTTTCATAGAGTTGATTTATCAAATCTATAGTTTCTTGGGATGTAGAAAATTTATATGATTCTTCACTTAATATCCCAACATGTTTTGCTCTTGCTTCAAAGCTGCCGCTAGGGGCTTCAGTTTGAGAATCCCAACTAATGATAAAGCTTGCAAATCTATATGCTAACATTTTATCTCGAACTGCTTGATATTTTTGAATAAGTTCATCCATAATTTTTTCACCTCGTTAATATTATACCATTATTTCCCATAACTAAAACAAAAACTTAAAATTAATTAAATTGAGTAAATAGTAATTGTGGTATAATAGAATTGGAGGTAATCTTATGAGAAAGTTTTTTCGTGAATTTAGAGATTTTATTCAAAAAGGAAATGTATTAGATTTAGCAGTAGGTATTATTATCGGTGGTGCATTTAATAAAATAGTAAGTAGTTTAGTTAATGATATTATTATGCCACTAGTTAGTTTAATTGGCGGAAAAAATATTCAAGAAGCTAAACTTGTTTTAGTTGATGCAGTTGTTGATGCAGAAGGCAATATTCTCCAAAACGCTGTAACACTTAACTATGGGAACTTTCTCCAATTTGTGATTGATTTCTTAATAATTGCATTTACTGTCTTTGTTATCGTAAAAGTTGTAAAGACAATGCAAGTTAAAGCAGAAATTGCAAAGGAAAAGTTATTAAGCAAAATTAAAGCTGAAGAGGAAGCAAAAGCTTTAGAAGAAGAAAAATCTAATGAAGAAGCTAGTGAAGAAGTTGTTATAGAAGAAAAGCCTACAGTTGAAGAATTGTTAACAGAAATTAGAGATTTAATTAAAAAATAAGAAATAAAAATTTATTAAAAAATAACGACTTTACTTTGTTTTATTATTGACGAGGTGAAAAGAATGAAGAAAATAGTTTGGTCGTTAATTGCGGTACTGGTATTATTTTTTCTAACAAGTTGCGGTGTGCCTGATAGTAACTTTGATAAAGGTTTTTTAGAACATGAAAGTTATAATGATGAATCATATTTAGAAATCAATGAAAATCCATTTGTAGACGTTTTGAAAAATCCAAGTTCTTACTTTTCTCTAGATAATTCAACTGCTGGGTATGCTAACTTAAGAAGAATGATTAATAGTGAAGTTTCTTACATTAACCCTAATGCAGTTAAGATTGAAGAAATGATTAATTATTTTACTTATGATTATGAGTCACCAACAGATGATGTTTTAAATATCTCTGCTGGAATGATTGATACACCATGGAACGAGGAAACTAAACTTGTAACGATTGGTGTAAAAGCTATGGAAGTTGATCTTACTAACAAAAAACCTACGAATATTGTTTTACTACTTGATGTTAGTGGTTCAATGAGTGCTCCAAATAAACTGCCTTTATTACAATCAGCATTTAAGTTATTTGTAGAGTCATTAGATGATAATGATGTTATTTCAATTGTAACTTATGCAAGCGGTGATCAAGTATTACTCAATGGAGCAAGAGGTTATGAAAAAACAAGGATTATGGCTGTAATTGAAGATTTAGAAGCTGGTGGGTCAACTGCTGGTGCAAAAGGTATTCAAACAGCGTATGAGATTGCAAAAGAAAACTTTATTCCAAACGGACATAATCGTGTAATTATTGGTACTGATGGAGATTTTAATGTTGGTATTTCATCAACAAACGAACTTAAGAATTTTATTAGTGAAAAACGAGACGAAGAAAAAATTTATCTAAGTGTTTTAGGTTTTGGTTATGGAAATTTAAAAGATGATAAGCTTGAAACACTTGCAAATTCTGGTAATGGAACATATGCATACATAGATTCAATTACAGAAGCAAAGAAAGTATTAATCGAAGAAATGGGTGGAACTTTAAATATCGTATCGAAAGATACAAAAACAAAAGTAACATTTAACCCTAAGTATGTAAAATCTTATCGTCAAATTGGCTATGAGAACAAGAAGCTTACAAAAGAAGAATACGAAGATGAAAGTACGGATGCTGGTGAAATCGGTGCTGGCCATATGGCTACTGCAGTTTATGAAATAATTCTTAATACTGATGATGATATTGAATCAACAATGGATTCAAGTTGGTTTAATGTAGAAATATCTTTTAAAGATCCAGAAACTGATGAATCAAAAGTTATCCAAAAATTCTTCAATGACAAATCAAAATTATCAAATAACAGTGAAGATATTTACTTTATCTCAGCAGTAGTTGAGTTTGGCTTAATATTAAGAGATTCTGCTTATAAGGCTGATGCAGATTTAAATAGTTTAATTGCAAGAATTCAGGATATGAATAGTGTAAAAAATAATGTTTATAAAAAAGAGTTTAGGGAATTACTCCTAAAATATCGAAATATCATAAGTGAAAAATAAACCCACTAAATATATGCTTTATGGTTCAAGTGCTTACTTGAACCTTTTTTAATAATGCTTGCAATTAATGGTTCTTTTATTTATAATAAACATTAGGTGATAATATGAGGAAAGTTGTAGTCATAACAGGGGCATCAAGTGGGATAGGTAAAGTTTGTGCGGAATATTTATATGACAAAGGCTATAAAGTCTATGGTTTAAATAGAAGTGTAATTGAAAGTGATAAAATTCATTATCTTAAATGTGATGTAACTAATGAAGAAGCTGTAAAATTAGCATTTGATTCAATCGAAGAAGATATTTATGCAGTTATCAATAATGCAGGTATCGGTATTAGTGGAGCGATTGAATACGCAACAAGTGAAGATGTTGATAAAATCTTTGCAGTGAATGTAAAAGGGGTTGTGAATGTTTGTAAACATGCAATTCCAAGATTACGAAAGACAAAAGGGAAAATAATAAATATTGGTAGTGTTGCCGGTGAATTAACAATACCATTCCAAACATTTTATTCAATGACTAAGGTTGCAGTCTCAACTTATACAGAAGGCCTAGCCATGGAGTTAAGATCGTTTGGGATTAAAGCAACAGCTGTTTTACCTGGTGACACAAAATCAAACTTTGTAAGCAATCGTAAGAAAACTGATGTTGTTGATGAAGTGTATGGCGAAAGAATTATTAGATCAATTGCAAGAATGGAAAAAGATGAAAAGAATGGTAAAGATCCAATTACTGTTGCAAGGGTAATTCATAAAGTATTAAAAAAGAAAAACCCACCAATTAAAGTAACGGTTGGATTTGAATATAAACTGTTTGTGTTCTTAAAACGTCTTTTACCTCAAAGACTTGTAAATTATATTTTATTTAAGATGTATGGAGAGTAACTAAATGGGTAAGAAACTAGAACTATTTACATCATTTTTTAAGATTGGTGCTTTCACATTTGGTGGGGGCTATGCGATGGTTCCACTTATTCAAGATGAAGTTATTGAACGAAAAAAATGGATAAACGAAGAAGAAATGATGGATATGCTTGCAATCGCAGAATCAACTCCAGGGCCAATAGCAATCAACTCAGCAACTTTTGTAGGATACAAAGTTGCTGGTTTTTGGGGTAGTGTAGTATCTACTTTAGGAGTTATATTACCATCACTAATAATTATTACTTTAATTGCTTTCTTTTTTGAAAACTTTTTAAGTGTACCAATAATTGGAGCTGCATTTAAAGGAATTAGAGCAGGAGTATCTGTCTTAATTTTAAATGCAGGGATAAGAATGTATAAAGCGGTGAAGAAAGGATTAATTGGATATTTATTAATAGCAACAGCATTTTTAGTAAGTATCTTTTTTGATTTTAGATTTCTATCACTTATCTTAATTTTCTTTGGTGCAGTAGTTGGAATCTTGGTCCAAGCACAAAAAGCAAAGGTAGGTGAAGATGAGTGATATTTGTTGAGTTATTTCTTGTCTTCTTCTTAATTGGCTTATTTACAATCGGTGGTGGCTATGCAATGCTTCCGATGATTGTCGATCAAGTAGTTGGAAAAGGTTGGTTAACGTTAGAAGCAATAACGAACTTTGTTGCGATTGCGGAATCTACTCCAGGACCATTTGCTGTTAATACAGCAACGCTAGTTGGGTTTAATCTAGGTTTAGAAAACTATGGAGTATTTGGTGCCCTATTTGGTGCGGTCTTTACTACCTTTGGTGTTATTCTACCTTCATTTATAATCATTTTATTAATTGCAAGACAATATAAAAAGTTTATCGCAATTACTTGGGTTAAAAAAGCAATCACAGGAATTAAAGCAATTGTAGTTGGTTTGATTCTCGCTGTTGTTGTACAACTAATAATGACTAATGTGATTACACAAGATAGTAATGCTAAAGTAGATATATATGCAGTTATTATAATAGTAATTATTTTTGGAATTAATTTTAAGTTTAAAAAACTAAGTCCAATCTATTTAATCATTATTTCTGGTATATTAGGTTTAGCTTTCTATCACTTCCTCCCTATGCTGTTTTAGCACTTAATGCTTGACAGTGCTAAGCGAAAGTTGTATAATAGTTTTAGAATATTTACAATGGAGGATTTTAAATGGCTGAAGTAAGAGAGTTTAAAACTGAAACGAAAAGATTGTTAGATTTAATGATTAATTCTATATATACAAATAAAGAGATCTTTTTACGCGAACTTATCTCAAATGCATCTGATGCGATTGATAAACATTATTATTTATCTTTAACTGATAATTCAGTAAAAAAAGTTGATGAATATAAAATCTTTTTAGAAGTAGATAAAAAGAAACGTACGTTTACAATTTCTGATAATGGAATTGGAATGACTTATGATGAGCTAATTGATTCCCTTGGAACAATCGCAAAAAGTGGTTCTTTAGAATTTTATGAAAAATTAAAACAGTCAAAAGATAAAGATTCAATCGATATCATAGGACAATTTGGGGTAGGATTTTATTCTGCATTCATGGTTAGTGATTTAGTTGAAGTTTATACTAAATCATATAAGAGTGAAAAAGCTTATCTATTTACATCTAAAGGTGTAGATACTTATGAAATATCTGAAGTTGAAAAAGAAGATGTTGGAACTAAAATTGTACTTCATTTAAGAAAAAACACAAAAGAAGAAAATTATGATGAGTTTTTAGAAGAATATATGATCAGAAATCTTGTGAAAAAATATTCTGATTATATTCGATATCCAATTCAAATGGAAGTAAAAAAGACAGTTCCAAAAAAAGATGAAAACGGCAAAGATATAGATGGAAAATATATTGAAGTATTAGAGATTGAAACTCTAAACTCAATGATGCCTATTTGGAAGAAAAGTCGATCAGAAGTTACTGATGAAGAATTAAATGAATTTTATAAATTAAAGTATTATGATTATGAAGATCCATTAGAGACAATTTTCTTTAATGTAGAAGGAGCGATTAATTATACAGCTTTAATTTATATTCCAAAGAAAGCGCCATATAATTTATATTCTGAAAAATATGAAAAAGGCTTGCAACTTTATTCTAAATCAGTGTTTATAATGGATAAATGTAAAGAATTAGTTCCTGACTATTTTAGGTTTGTAAAAGGGTTAGTTGATTCTGATGATTTATCTTTAAATATTAGTAGAGAAATCTTGCAACATAACACCGATTTAGAAAAAATGGCTAAAAACATTGAAAAGAAAATTGCTTTTCGTCTTGAAGCGATGCTTAAGAATGAACGTGAAAAATATATTAAGTTTTTCGAAATGTATGGTGTAAACCTTAAATATGGTGTTTATGATAACTTTGGTTTAAAAAAAGATCTGCTTCAAGATTTATTAATCTATCGTACAATTAAAGATGATGACTACATTACTTTAAATGAATATGTGGAAGCAATGCCTAAAGATCAAAAATATATTTACTATGCAAGTGGTAAAACAAAAGAACAAGTACTTGCACTTCCTCAAATGGATTTAGTGAAAAAACATGGTTATAATGTATTAATTTTAACTGATGAAATTGATGAATTTGTAATGCAAGTACTAAGAGAGTATAAGAAAAAAGAATTTAAGTCAATTAATCAAGATGACTTGGATTTACTAGATAAAGAAGAAACAGAAAAACTAGATGAACTTGCAAAAGATAAAAAGGCATTACTTGATAAGATGAAGGAAATCTTAAGTGAAGATGTAAAAGATGTTGTTTTATCTAAACGTCTAACTGATTCACCGGTATGTTTAGTAAGTGAAGATGGAATTTCATTTGAAATGGAAAAATTTATTGCAAGTCTTCCAAACCAAGAGAAACCAAAAGCAACAAAGATTTTAGAAATTAATCCAAAACATCAATTGTTTAATGCAATTGAAAAACTATTTATTGATAATGATGAGAAGTTAGCTGATTATGTAAAACTTTTATATAATCAAGCATTATTAATCGAAGGCTTTAAACTAGATGACCCTGTTGACTTTTCAAATAAGATGACAGAGTTAATGATTAAAGCAAGTAAGAGATAAATAAATAAAGATAGGTGCAAAAAAATGAGATACTCTTAAAGTAGATAGTGGATTAAAAAACTGATTCATTTTTACTACTTTAAGAGTATTTATTTTTTATAAAATAAACTAAAAAAAACTAATAGTAAAAATGCGACAAAATATGATATAATATTTAATGTAATGAAAATATTGGGAGGCTTAACAATGCAAAATATGCAAGTTTTTGATTATGAAGATATTCAACTGATACCGAGGAAGTGTATTGTAAAAAGTAGAAAAGAATGCGATACTTCAGTTAAGTTCGGAAAATATACATTTAAGTTGCCAGTCGTTCCAGCTAATATGGAAACTGTTATTGATGAAAATCTTGCAATCCATTTAGCTAAAAATGGTTATTTT
>DUVT01000228.1 GCA_012840905.1 Acholeplasmataceae bacterium | reverse complement strand
AGTTTTATCAGTTATTGTCATTACGCCATTATTTTCTTCTAAATACTTTAAGATTTTTTTACTGTTTTCTTCAATGATTTCTTCTTTTGAATCTACTAATGATCCCATATAATCATCAGTATTTTTACGTAAGATTCTTACTTCTACTTTTTCACCTAAACGATAAGATTTCTTTGTAAGTGATTTATAGACAAATATTACATCAAATGTTTTTGTAACAATATTTACTCCATCTTCAGTAATTCTATAAACATATCCTGGTACTTTATCACCAATTGGCAAATCAAAGTGAAGATTCATATCTAAGATTTCATACTTATTTAACATCTTAGCTACTAATCTATCACCTTTAACTCTTAAAACAACTAATAATACACTACCAACTTCAGGCCATTCTTTATAATCGATTGGTAAATCATCTTTGGATAATAATATATCTTTACTAATACCAATATCTAAAAAAGCACCTAGTTGATAATTTACTTCAATAACTTCTGCAAAACCACTTTTATCACAAGTAACATTAGGAGTTATTAAAGTTACAGCTATTCTAGATTTTTTATCACTATATAAAAACCCAACTACTTCATCTCCTGGATGGAGATGTTGAAAGTTAGATTCATTTTTATGTAAGAAATATTCATCCTCACCATTTAATGTGAGCATGTAACCAATTTGTGTTTCACGTACTACTTTAAATTTATGTAATCTACCTAATTTCTTTTCCATATTATCATCCTTTTTTCTTATAATATCCTAAGTTTATTGTATTTTGTCCGAATTCATTTTTTAAATTCTTTAATAATTTTTGAATCCCATCTTCTTTATTTATTACTTCAGGGTCATCAAAAATGCTATATTGTTTTACTTCTTCTTTAACATCTATGAGTCTTGTTGCGAAGATTCCAACTAAACGAATTAAATCGCCTTGATTAAAGTAATCATCAAATATCTCTTCTACAATCTCATATATTTCTTTTTCAGAGTTTGTTGCAAAATCTACACTTCTACTACGGTTAATTTGTTTAAAGTTTGAATACTTTAAAATTAAGCCAATTGTTTGAGCCTTTTTATTTTCATTCTTCAATCGATAACCAACTGTATTTGCAATAACTTTTAAAGTTTGTTTTATATATACAGGATCAAAAACATTATTATCAAATGTATGCGAATTGCTAACTGATTGTGAATCGTTATAGTTATTTACATCTAAAACAGCAGTGTCATTACCATTTGCGTGTTCATAGAGTGAATTTGCAGTTAATTCGCCTACAGTTTCTTTTAATAGTTCTAAGTTTTTGAAATTAGCTAAATCACCAATTGTCTTAATTCCAATTGATTCTAGCTTTGGTTTGGTTTTTTTACCCACTCCATGCATCTCACCTATTGGAAGTGGCCATAAATATTTATCAATTTCTCGTTTTCTTAAAACAGTAATACCAAGAGGTTTTTTTAAATTTGATGCCATCTTAGCTAAGAATTTATTAGGAGCAATTCCAATACTTGATGGAAGTTTATATTCTTTATAAAGTTTTGTTTGAATTAACGTTGCAAGATCAACTGGATGAATTTCTTTAAACTTATCAGTTACATCTAAATATGCTTCATCTATTGAAGCTTTTTCGATTGTTTCAGTAACAGTTGATAAATAATCAAAAAACTTTTTTGAATATTGTTTATATAATTCCATCTTTGGTTCAACAACTACTAAGTTATTGCATTTTAATAATGCATCTTTTACAAGCATTGTAGTATATATACCATATTTTCTTGCTTCATAATT
>DUVT01000227.1 GCA_012840905.1 Acholeplasmataceae bacterium | reverse complement strand
TTTGTTGCAGCGTTTTTCATTAATGGTGAATGGAATCCACCACTAACATTTAACTTTACAGCGCGTTTTTTATGAATGTTTGTAACCTCATCTACTACTTGTTGTACACTTTCCTCTAAACCAGAAATAACTTGTTGATTAGGTGAATTAAAGTTTGCAATTTGTACATTTCCTATTCTTTTACAAATATCAACTAGTACATCTTGATCAAGGTTAATAATTGCAGCCATTGCACCAGGATTTTCTTTTGCAGCTTCATCCATAAAATTAGCACGATAATTTACTAATTTCACTACTTCTTTAAAACTAAAAATCCCGCTTGCATATAAGGCACTATATTCACCTAAACTAAAGCCACTTACTACATCAGCACTTAATCCCAGTTCTCGTTTTACAACCTCAAATAATGCACAAGTTACAACTAAGACACTAAGTTGTGTGTACCTTGTTTGGTTTATCAATGTGTTTTCTTCAAAAACCACATCTTCTAACTTAAACCCAAGTATCTCATTTGCTTCTTGAAACATTTCTCTTACATATTCGTATTCATAATAAATATCTTTTCCCATGCCGATATATTGTGATCCTTGACCGGCAAAAAGAAACGCAGTATTTTTTTTCAATTTTCACACCTATAAAATACTTAAATTATTTTTATATTCTTCAATATCAATAAATAAGTCTTCGATAATTTCTTTTACTGGACGAACCTTTTTTATTAAACCACTAATTTGACCAGCCATAAAACTACCTTTGTCTAAATCTCCTTCTACAACAGCTTTTCTTAAAGAACCAAGAGTTAATTGTTCTAGCTCTTCTAGACTTGCACCGTTGTTAGACATTTTTAAATATTCTCTTGCCATTAAGTTTTTTAAAACTCTTACTGGTGCACCAGTATTTCTACCTGTAACTATTGTATCAGTATCACGAGCATCAATAATTTTATTTTTGTAGTTGTCATGGATTGGACATTCTTCGCTAGTTAGCATTAATGTACCAACTTGTACTCCGCTTGCACCTAGAGCAAAAACAGCAAGCACTCCTCTTTTATCAGCAATTCCACCAGCTGCAATTACAGGTATATTAACTGCATCTGCAACTTGCGGTACTAAAGCAAGAGTTGTAAGTTCACCAATGTGACCACCAGCTTCTGTTCCTTCAACAACTACTGCATCTGCACCAGCACCTTCAACTCTTTTTGCAAGTGCAACACTTGGAACTACAGGTATAACAATAATTCCTGCTTCTTTCCAAGCAGGAATGTATGGATTAGGATTACCTGCCCCAGTCGTAACTACCGCTACTTTTTCTTCTATTACTACTTGTGCAATCTTCGGTGCATGTGGACTCATTAACATAATATTAACGCCAAATGGTTTATCAGTTAGAGCCTTGCACTTTCTAATTTCTTCTCTTACCCATTCTTCATCATTTCCCCCTGCACCAATTAAGCCAAGTCCGCCAGCATTACTTACTGCAGCAGCTAATTGATGCGTTGCGATATTTGCCATACCGCCTTGAATAAGGGGATATTTAATATTAAGTAGCTTACAAATCTTATTCATAAATACTCCTTCTTCTTCTAATTTTATAATGTTAATAGAGCAGCTCCCCAAGTAAAGCCAGCTCCAAAGCCTACTAAAACAAGTTTCTTATCTTGCTTATCTTCTAGTGTGGCAAGGTATTCATCAACCGCAATTGGAATACTTGCACTTGATGTATTACCATATTTATCTATATTCATGTATACCTTATCTAGTCCAAGATTTAAACTCTTAGCAGCACTTTCGATTATTCTGGCATTTGCTTGATGAGGTATTAACATTGCTATCTCTTCTATTGAAGTATTTGATTTTTCTAAAACTTCGTTAACACTCTTTTCTAATATTTTTGTTGCGAAGTGATATACCTTTCTACCTTCCATTCTGATTAATGGATCTACGATAATAACTTCTTCTAAATCACCTTTTGAAGAAGTATAAAAATAGGCAGGTTTATTCTCTTCTGTATTTTCAATTATAAATGCACCAGCACCATCTCCAAATAGAACACATGTGTTTCTATCTTGGAAATTAACTACTTTAGTTAATGATTCAGATCCGATTACTAAAGCAGAATTATAAAAGCCAGCATTCAGCATTTGACTTGCGACATTTAATGCATAAATAAATCCTGTACAAGCCGCATTAATATCAAAGCAAACAACATCGCGATCATTTAAGCCTAGTTTAGCTTGAACGAGGTTTGCAACAGATGGACTTGCAACATCAGGGGTAAATGTCGCAACAATAATTATATCTATTTTATTTTTGTCATATCCTACTTTATTAATCGCATCCAGTGCAGCATTAGTTGCCATATCAGATGTAGTTTCATCTTTTGCTCGTCTACGTTCTTTTATTCCCGTACGAGTATAAATCCACTCATCACTTGTGTCAACTATCTTTTCTAAATCTTCATTTGTAATCACGTCATTAGGAATATATTTGCCTGTTGAGATTAATTTTATATTATTTGTTTTTTTCTTCATATTGATTTTTCCCTTCATTTAGGACTTGAGGATTCCCACTAACATCCTCATAAAAGTTTGTTTCGATAATTTGATTTAATTTACTCAATATTTCTTCTACAACGATTACTTTTTCGCGTTCTATTTCTTTAATGAGTGACATAAGTAACTCAAAATAGAACTTTCCATAAACCTTTACAACATCAATTGATTTATTTGTAAGGTAGACGATGATAACTCGTCTATCTTGTTTATGCCTTGTACGAATTACATAACCCTTTTTAACTAAACTGTCAATTGTTATCGACAATGTTCCGCGCGTAACTTTTAGCTCATCTGCTATTTCAGTCATAGACTTCGTATTTGATAAGCCAATAATATATAGTACTTTTACTTCTGTTGGAGTAACGTCCTCTATTCCATACCTGCGCAAGTATTCTCTTTCAAAAAATTGCAGTTTAGATTGAAACTCAAAAAAATACTCCCCAATACGTGTAACTATACTATCTATCTTCCTCATATACGCCCACTCTTCGGAATTTATTATATCGATTTTGAATAAGAGTTTCAGGTTGTAATTTTTTAAGTTCCTTTAGTTTTTTTATGAGTTCCTTTTTAAGAATTGCAAATGAATATTCGCTATTCGTATGAAGTCCTTCTTCGACTTCCGGAATGATTTTTTCTATAATCCCGAATTCTAATAAATCTGCTGCTGTTAGGCGCATAATAGCTGCTGCTTCTTTTGCAAGACTTGCATCTTTATATAAAATAGATGCAAAACCTTCTGGCGATAATATGGAATAGATTGCATTTTCAAACATCCAAATTTCATCACTAACGCCAATACCTAAAGCACCACCACTTCCACCTTCGCCAAGAACGATCGAAATTAATGGTACTTTTAAATCTATCATTTCCATCAGATTTGTTGCGATTGCGCTACCTTGACCGCGTTCTTCTGCTCCAACTCCAGGATATGCACCAGGTGTATCAATAATTAAAACAACAGGACGGTTAAACTTCTCTGCTTGCCTCATTAACCTAAGTGCTTTGCGATAACCTTCAGGATGTAACATCCCAAAGTTTTTCTTAATTTTTTCAATTGTATTATCGCCTTTTTCTTGGCCAATAACCGTTACAGGTATATCACCAAGAAATCCTATTCCACCAATTACAGAAGGATCATCACGGAATAAGCGGTCACCATGTAACTCAACAAATGATGTAATTAAATATTCAATTAATACTTTTGCAGTTGGACGTTTTTGATGACGGGCCATCAGAACCCGATTCCAAACAGCATTTTGAGTCATATTTTTATCCATAATTTTAGTTTCCTTTGTGTATTGTTAGAATAGTGGAAATTACATTTTTTAAATCCTTGCGGTCAACAACCATATCTACAAATCCTTTTTCCTTTTGAAACTCCGCGGATTGAAAACCATCAGGTAATTTTTCTTGAATGGTTTGTTCAATTACACGTTTGCCAGCAAATCCAATTAACGCATTTGGCTCAGCAATATTTATGTCTCCTAAGGAAGCAAAACTTGCAGTTACACCGCCGGTTGTTGGATGCGTTAAAACACTAATATATAATAGGCCAGCTAAATCATGTTTCTTTAAAGCTGCAGAAGTTTTAGCCATTTGCATTAGAGAAAAGATTCCCTCTTGCATCCTTGCTCCACCAGAAGCAGAAAAGATTATTAGTGGTAACTTATGTTCAATTGAGTACTCAATTAATCTAGTTACTTTTTCACCAACAACACTTCCCATACTCCCCATCATGAAGAAACTATCTAATACTCCAAGTGCAACTTTGTGGCCATCGATTTTCGCTTCACCACAAACAAATGCATCAAACTCTTCTTGAGCTTCTTGATATTGTTTGACCTTTTTTTCATAATCAGGAAAATCTAGGGGATTTAGCGTTTTAAGATTCGCATACAGTTCCTTAAAAGAATTTTCATCGCTGATAAAGGCGATTCTTTGTCTTGCGCTTAAGCGGAAGTGATAATTACACTTTGGACAAACATAATCGTTTTCCAATAAATCATCGTGATAAATTGGTTCACCACACTTCTCGCACTTAACAAAGATTCCATCAGGAATTGTAATTTTCGTTATATTGTTTGATTTCCCTCTAATATTTTTATATCTTTCAAGTCTTTGTTTTCTTTTATCTAAAAAATTATTCATTGAACTTATCCTTTATCGATTCTAAAAATTCACTTACAAAATTAGTGTCATAAATTCCTCTAACAAAATGAGTATTATGCATAATTAAGTAGAGAATTTCGATATTTGTCATTATCCCATCAATGAGGAATTGTTCAAGAGCTACTCGCATTTTTCTAATTGCTTCTTTCCTAGTCGGTGCATGAACAATTAGTTTCGCAAGCATTGAGTCATAATACGGTGGAACCATATAGTTATTATAAATATGAGTATCAACTCTCACACCAGGTCCTCCAGGTACTACTAAGTTTTTTACAACCCCCGGAGATGGTCTGAAGTTATTGTATGGATCTTCCGCATTGAGTCTACACTCAATTGAATGACCACTAATTACAACATCTTTTTGAGAAAAAGATAACCCACTATTGTATGCAACTCTAATTTGCTCTTTAACTATATCAATTCCTGTAACCATTTCTGTTACTGGATGTTCAACTTGAATTCTAGTATTCATTTCGATAAAATAAAATTTTTTATCTTTATCAACTAAAAATTCAACTGTTCCAGCATTTTCATATCCAACACTTTTTGCTAGCCTAACTGCTGCATCGCCTAATTTAGCTCTTAATTCATCATCAACATATGGAGAAGGACTTTCTTCAATTACTTTTTGATTTCTTCTTTGAACTGAACAATCACGTTCACCTAAATGAACAATATTTCCAAAGCTATCAGCAATAATTTGAACTTCAATATGATGTGGATTCTCTATATATTTTTCAATATAAACACCAGAGTCCCCAAAGTTAGCTTTAGCTTCTTGGCGAGTTAATTCAAACATTTTAATTAACTCATTTTCATTTTTTATAATACTTATCCCTTTACCACCGCCACCATTACGAGCTTTGATTAAAATTGGATAAGTAACTCGTTTTGCAACTTTAATTGCAGTTTCTAAGTTTTCAACTACACCATCTGATCCTTCCACAACCGGAATGCCAGCCTCTCTTGCAAGACGCTTTGCTTCAATTTTATTACCTAATTGGTGAATAACTTCACTAGAAGGACCTATGAATTTTATATTACATTTTTCTACCATTTCAGCAAACTTTTCATTTTCAGCTAAAAATCCATAACCAGGATGAATTGCATTACACCCTGTAGAAATAGCAGCAGAAATAAGGTTAGTCATATTTAAATAGCTATCCGCGCTTGGAGCTTCGCCGATACAAATAGCTTCATCTGCAAGTTTTACATGAAGTGAATCTGCATCGGCTTTAGAATAAACAGCAACTTGGCCAATGCCAAGTTCTTTTAAAGCGCGAATAATTCTGATAGCTATTTCACCACGGTTAGCAATTAGAACCTTGTTTTGCATTTAGACAATCACCATCAATACTTGGTCGTGGCCGACTGGAGAAGCATTTTGAACTTTAATTGATTCTACAACTCCAGCAACTGGCGATGTAATCTCGTTCATAATTTTCATTGCTTCAATGATACATAAAGTATCTCCTACTTCAACCCTTTGACCAACTTTTACAAATGGTTTTTCATTAGGACTGCTTGCCGCATAAAATGTTCCTACAAGTGGTGATTTTACTTCATAACCTTTTGATTCTTCTTCTACTACTTGTTTTTCAGTTTGATTTGTTGTTACATTAGGTGTTTCAACCTTTGTAATAACTTCATTTTTGTTTTTAGATAATCTAAGTTTAAACCCGTCTTGTTCAAGTTCCAAAACTGTCATCGAAGATTTCTCAAACTCTTTAATAAGAGTTTGAATTTGTTTAAAATCCATATTTCCTCCTAATTATCTATTTTCCAAATAACTAACTATATCCTTGATTGTTGCAAAGTTTTGAGCTTCTTCATCAGAAATTTGGATAGAAAATTCGTCTTCTAGAGCCATCATTAATTCTACTGCATCTAGGCTATCTGCACCTAAATCTTTTTGAATATCCGTTTCCATTGTAATTTCATCCTTACTCACATTTAATTCTGTTGCAACTATATCTACTACTTTATCAAAAATCATTTTAATTTCCTCCTTAATTTTTTTAATAATTTAGATAGCCTAATGCTATAGCATTTAGACCGATATGAGCTACTATTGTAGATGGCACTTGTAATACAACTTTCTTTGTATTTGGGAACCTTTCATTTAGTATGCCCATTATAAATTCTAATGTATCTTCTCTATTTGTATGAGCAATATGTAACTCACCATTTTCAGGATCTAATCTTTGAGCCACATGTTCAACCATACGTTTAATTGCATTTTTATATGTTCTAACATTTTCTAAACTAACTAATTTACCTTCTGATGTCAGTTCGATTACTGGTTTAATTTTTAGTAAATTAGCAATTACACTTTTCGCATTCGATAATCTTCCATTTTTAACTAAAGATGTTAAATCATTTACTGTAACGAAATAGCCGCTTTTACTTCTTAAATCTAATACACGCTTAACTATTTCTTCAACAGTTTTTCCTTCTTTTGCAAGCTTTGCAGCTTCAATTGCCATACCACTAAGGATAGATGCTGTTGTCTTAGAATCAATAACTTCTACTCTAATATCATCTACCATACCTTTACTAATAAAACCATTTTGGTATGTCCCACTTAATTCCTTTGAAATTGGAATATAAATAATATCTGTATAACCTAATGATTTTATTTCTTCAAACTTCTCTAGTGTTTCACCAACACTAGGCTGAGATGTCTTTGCAATCATGTTTGTGTTTGCTAAAGCCTCATAAAAGAGGTCGTCTTTATTTGTTGCAAAGTCCGTAAACATTACTTCGCCAATAAAGCATGGCAAGTCGATAAAGAATATATTATCAAAGCCATGATCAATATGATAAATTGACGATGAACTGTCTGTTAAGATTGCTATTTTACGTTCCATATAGTTATGAACCCTTTCATAAATTTTGAAATTCAAATGATTTGATATTCAAAAGATTTGAATTTCAAACAAAATTTTATCACAGTTCAATAGCAATGTCAACACTTATGTTATATTTGCTAAAAAATCTCATTCTAATTACCCACATCCACATACTAAGACAAGCTTAAGGCTGCTTCAGTCACGACCTGACCTGATTCACTGCTTAATATTGGATATGGGTAATTAAAATGAGATCATTAGTATTATACCACTAAAGTCATAATTTATCAAGCGGAAAATTAAGCCTTAAACTACTTATTTCTTAGTTTTTGAAAAAATTCTTTCATTAAATTACTTACTGATTCTGCTTTAACTCCTGAAGTTATTTCAAGCTTATGATTGATTCCCTCTAACTCATTTAAGTTAATCAAACTACCTAATCCACCAAACTTCGGTTCATACGCACCAAAAACTACTCGCTTCATCCGTGCTTGGAAAATAGCGCCTGCACACATCACACAAGGTTCTAAGGTTACATAAATTGTTGCATCATCTAATATCCAGCGTCCTAATTTATTACATGCTTCTTCTATCGCTAATATCTCTGCATGTCCTAATGCACTCTTTTTAGTTTCACGTTGGTTGTGACTTCTTGCGATTATCTTATCATCCACAACAATGACACAACCAACAGGTACTTCATTTTTATCATATGCTTTTTTAGCTTCAATTAACGCTTCTTCAAAAAACTTTAAATCACTTTCCACTTGGCTTATCTCCTACAATATGACAATGTCTACATCTTGCTTCATAGTGTTCACTAGCACCAATTAAGATTATTGGATCATTGTAACTTGCAGGTTTTCCATTTATTATTCGTTGGGTTCTCGTTGCAGGAGCACCACATACTTGGCAAATAGCTTCTAACTTAGTTACAAACTCAGCACGAGCTAATAACTCTGGTACAACCCCAAAAGGTTCTCCACGAAAGTCTTTATCTAAACCAGCAAGAATAGCTCTAACACCTCGATCTGCTAATTGTTCTGCTACTGTAATAATATCTCCATCTAAAAATTGTACTTCATCAACAGCAACAGCATATGGTAAGACTGGACCAATACAATTTAGAATATCTGTTGATTTTTCAATTACAATCGATTCAATTTTTGTATTATTATGTGATACTATTTCACTCTTACTATATCTATTATCAATAATAGGTTTAAAAACTAAACAATCTTTTTTCGCATAATTAATTCTTTTAATTCTACGCACTAACTCTTCTGTTTTCCCCGCATACATACTCCCAACTATTACTTCTATCCAACCTGCTTTAATTTGTAAATCCATAATCTCAACTCCTATAAGTATTATACATTAATCATTTTTTATTATCAATTATAATTTTTTTAGTTTTTTGATTAAAATCCTTTCATATATATAATTAGAGTGATATAACACGATTACTACGACAGTCGTAGTATGATAGTCGTAGTACGACAGACATAGGAATTGGAGGTAAACATGTGATAAGTAGTGATGTAATTAGAGGTTATAATGACATTATGATTTTGTGTTTATTGTTAGATGGTGATTCATATGGTTATGAAATATCAAAAAGAATAAATGAAATTACAGAAGAAAAATATAAAATGAAAGAAACAACACTTTATTCAGCTTTCACGAGATTAGAAAAAATGGCCATATAGAATCTTATTCCGTAAGTGAATCAAGAAGAACTTACTATAAAATTACAGATCAAGGTAAAAAATATTATGAAAAGAAATGTTTAGAATGGGATTTAACAAAAGAAGTTGTAGAAAGGTTTATAAGGAGGAAATAAAATGAATATCATTAAAACTTATTTGGATAATATGTTTGCTTCCCTACCAGATACTAGTGAAGTAAGAAAATTAAAAATGATTTATTATTAAATATGAAAGAAAAATATAATGAACTAAAAGCACAAGGTAAAACAGAAAATGAAGCAATTGGAATTGTAATTTCTGAATTTGGTAATATAGAAGAATTTGCACAAGAGTTAGGTATCGAAATAACAAAGCACAACGAGACAGGCGAAGTATTAAGTTTAAAGGTTGCAAAAGATTTTTTAGCTAGTGAAAAGAAAATTGCACCATTAATTGCCTTTGGTGTTGCACTATGTGTTATCTCTCCTATTTTGCTACTTGTGTTACTTGGTAAGTATGGTTCTCTAACTAATTCATTATATGGATTTGTTGCTTTATTTTTCTTTGTTGCATCAGCAGTAGGATTCTTCATTTATTCAGGTGTAATATTTTCAAAATATACATATCTAAAAGATATTAAAAATGTCCCTCTGAGTGTTACTGAATATGTAAAGATAAAACAAAAAGAATTTGAAAAACCTTTTGTGATATCTTTAATTGTAAGTGTTGTTTTATTTATTATTTCACCAGTACTAGTAGTTATATTTTAGTACTCCATAACAAAACAGGTTTAGAAAAATATAATGTACTATATGGTGTTGCGATAATGTTAGGAATTGTTGCAATTGCATGTTATATAATAATTCAAGCAGGTTTAATTAAAGATAGTCACAATATGTTACTTAAAAAGGGAGAATATGCAAAATATGATAAAAAAAATGAAAATAAGAGCATTAATGCATTAGCAGCAATTTATTGGCCATTAGTTACAATTGGTTATTTTTCATGGAGTTTCTTAGGTAGTGCTTGGCACATTTCTTGGATTGTTTGGTTAATTGCGGGAATCCTATTTGGTGGTATAAGCGAATTCATTCAAACTTTATCAAAAGATAAAAAAGAAAAATAATAAAAAAGAAAAATAATAAATATACCAATTGACTTATTCCTATAAATATTGTATAATAGGTAGGTATTATTATAGAAACTTACTATAGTTACATAAACTATGGCGGAAGGAGTAAAGAAATGAAAAAAGGAATTCACCCAGAATATCACACAGTTACTGTAACATGTTCTACTTGTGGGAATACATTTGAATCTGGCTCTGTACTAAAAGAACTTCGTGTAGATACTTGTGCAAAATGCCATCCATTTTTCACTGGTGAACAAAAGTTTGTACAAGCAGCTGGACGTGTAGAGAAATTCAATAGACGTTTACAAAAGAAACAAAACTAAGCTCAAAAGAAATTTTGAGTTTTTTGTTTTTTTCAATCGAGTAGAGAGAAATAAATAAGTTTATTTCATCCCTCTCACACCACCGTACATACGGACCACGTATACGGCGGTTTAATGTACATTCAAATTTATGCGTGTAGTATAATATTCAAACATTGACA
>DUVT01000226.1 GCA_012840905.1 Acholeplasmataceae bacterium | reverse complement strand
TTTAGATGATGTTGTAGGAATTGTGATTTTTGGTATTTCTATGGCATTAGCAAAAATGTCAATTAGTGGGGAAGCTATTACATTTGGAAAAATCTTTCTTGGACCAGTAATTGAAATCTTCGGTTCAATTATTGTAGGTTTTGTAATAGGCTTAATACTTAGTTTTGTATTAAGAAAAGAAAATGATCATGATGATCTTCAATCAATTTCTATTGTTGCAAATTTAATTGGAATTGGAGTGTCTTACTTAATAAACTTATCACCTCTTCTTACTAATATTGCAATCGGTATGACTTTAGTTAACACAATGAAGCGTCCTCAAAAAGTTTTCAACAGTGTTAATGCATTTGTAGCACCATTCTATGTTCTTTTCTTTACATTCGCTGGTGCAAGCTTAGACTTAAAAGTATTAGTAAGTGTTGGCTTAATCGGTATTTGTTATGTGGTTGCAAGAGGATTTGGAAAATATTTAGGTGCATTTGTTGGTGGAAAATTAGTTGGAGCTGAAAAAGAAATTACCAACTTTTTGGGTCTTGGTCTATTACCACAAGGTGGAGTATCAATTGGTTTATCAATATTAGTTGCATCCCAGTTACCTGAGTATGCGGTTATAATTAATACAATAATAATGTTCAGTGTGTTAATATATGAAACATCTGGACCGATCTTCTCTAAACTTGCTATTTCACTTTCTGGAGAGATCAATGGTATGGATAAAACAGAAGCAAGTCCAGTTCAAGACTTAGGCTTACAATCTACATAAGGAAGGAGAACGCATGGTTAATTTAGTAATAGTTTTAAATAAACAAGAATATCTTGATGATATTCTAACAGTGCTTGTAGAAAATAATGTAAAAGGTGCAACAATTATTGATTCACAAGGTATGGGTAGTGCAATAGTAAGTGGTGATTATAGAAACATTCCACTATTTGGCTCCTTACGAAATATTATCCACGATAAACATCCATATAGTAAAACTATATTTACGGTTGTAAAAGAAGAAATTGTTGAAGATTTGATAAAAGCTATAAAGGACATATTCCCTGAGAAAAAACCGGGAATTGGTTTTATGTTTACAATGCCAGTAAATAATATTTATTTACTAGATAAGTAATATTTTTTTTAAAAGTTTCCATATTTGATTATATAAAAAGTCTGATTTAACCCGTCATTAAATCAGACTTTTTTTTATGGAAAATCTTCATACTTACAGTAAATAGGATAATAAATCTCTTTTTTAGTTTCACTGGCAAAATAATAATCTCCCAAATCATAAGTAAATACATACCTATTGATTTTATCATTACTACGATAAAAAAAGACCAAAGAGTTAAAAGAATTATCCTTTTTTAAAACTTCCATTATTTCACTTTGGTACTAACTAATATTAACTCAGAATTATTAATAATTGCAAGAATAGCATTTTTCAAATTTTTGTTTTCTAAATTTTTAATTGTTTTAACTAATTCACGATAGGAAAAATTTAATACAGATTCCTTTACTTCAATTATTTTAAACACTTCATCCTTTTCCTTATATTTTATTATTACTTCTTCATCAAGATCATTTACCCCGAGTGCGTAATTATAATCATCTGAGTAAAGCTCAATATCTTTAAGTAAAATTTCTTTAATCTTAAAACGTTCTAATTCTGTTTCAACTCTATATTCATCATTAGTTTTGGCACACCCAACTAAAATAAATAAACAAAAAATAAGTAAAATAACTCTTTTCATTCCTATCCCCTTGTTAATTTATATTCAAAAAAGTAAAAAAAAGAAGGAAATAGTTATAAAACTATTTCCTTTATTTAATGTCAGCTAGTACCCATAAATACTTTCCTGTAGTGTGACCCCAGATTTCTTTATATACTGCATTATTAATAACTGGCCAATATGGCTCATCTAATTCTTTATATGTTTTTATACCAACTGGCAATGCCCCTACAATTTGTCTTGAGAAGGCAACATATAATGGATGATAGTTATAGCCTTCACCATACATAGTTGATGATGAGAAAGGATTTTTACCCATTACCCACTCTAGTTGATCGATAGCTATTTGTTTTAATTTTTCATCATTAAGCATTTTTGCTATCATTGAAACTGCTTTTGTTTTACTTAACAATGTAGCATGGAAGCCTCTTCTTTGGATTGCAATTGGAAAGATTCTTAAGTAAGCATTATTTCCTAATTTTATTCCAGCTTTAATTTGGCTCTCTAAGTCTTTCTTTGCTTTATCACGCGGAATACTTGCAGGAATAGTAATATGATCTAAATTAATTTTATCTAGAATATATATATTTGCAGGTAGTAAACCGTATGGCTGTGTATATTCGATTGTCTTTTCAATATATTCTTTATATAGATTTATCGCAGTTTGCCATTTTTGATAATTAGGATGATGTGGTGCTACTTCACTCACTGCAACTAATGCATGAATTGGTGTTTGATCGTGACCACGATGATCATAGCTTAATATATATTTATGAAGTGGATCTTCATAGAAAAATCCTCTTACTTTAATATCCCAGTCATGGTATTCAACTTCTTGGCATGCCATCACATCATCTAAATATTTACTTGCTTCTTCTAAATAATATTCATCATTAGTAATTTTATAAAGAATACTTGCAGCAATAGCACCTTCTCCTGATGTTTGGGCAGGAATACTTGGTCCCCAACGTTTTGTATAAATACCTTGTTTATATCCTTCTTTTGCAAACTCAAAGTCTTCCTTTGCAGCTCTTAAACACCAATTTGCATAAGCAGGATCTAAATCTTTATATGCTAGATACGCTTCAGCTTCACAAGCCGCAGCACAAAAGTTTTCAAACGGGCCATTTTCTGCAGGATTCGTAAACACTGTATCGTTATCTTTATCTAAAACATTATCTCGCCAAATTCTGTATGTAACTGCTAAAGCACGATAGCCATTGCCAAAACGGGTTCTGAGAAGCCATGATACACCTACCTTAGCTTCATCTAAAATACGTTCATATAATATTTTATCTGTTTCTTTAAATTGTTTTGCTAAATCAAGTAAAGCATGAGCAATTTCTGCAGTACATATTTCAAACTGTGAAACATCACCTGCATCATGCCAACCACCAAAGTTTGGTACAGTTCTACCATCTTCATCATAAGTTCTACAGTTTAGATGACAAGCACTATGTACGCCTGCTACATCTTCTCCACATCTTAATATTCTTAAAAAATTCAAGCTTTTCCATATACTTGCTAGATATGGATTTTCTGCAATCACAAATTTATTTGAAACAAAATTATTAGTTTTTATTGTATACACTCCTGGATCTTCTAATTTAGAAAAGTCTAATACTTGAAAAGTACCAAGTCTACTTCTAACCTCTTGGCTAACGCCCTGAAAAACTAGCTTTTCTTCTTCATTATAAATAGCGAATTCTTGTGGTGAGGTGTTCTCAATAATCGCAACTTTTCTTGCCTTTGGAAAGTAGCCACTATGAGAATAAGCAATCTTATTATCTAAATTCCACCCAAGTTCATACTCAGGATCTACTAATTCTGCTTTTAGTTCCAATACATAAACATTAATTACAGGATCAGCTTCTGGTGGACATCCCATTAAAAATGGAGTAATAGTAATATATTCAACTGCATCGCGTTTAATTTTTTCAACTTCAAAAACAACATCATTAACTTCATTTGGAACAATAATTGGTGCGTGATTTGTATAAGCATCTGGGTTACCAAAACCGAAATGAAAATAAAAGGCTTGATGACCACTTGCTTCAATATAAATTTTTGCTCTAATACGATTATATATACTTAAATCTTGTTTTCCTAAATTAATTTTTAAACTAAATGATGGTCGTGGTTTAATGTTTTCAATTTTCGTATTTGCTGTTGCAAGCAAGCTAAACGTATGAATTTTATATTTTTTTGATAAACCCATTTTAGCTTGATGAAGAGAATTTGCATTCCTAAGTTCTACATTTTCTAAACTTGATCCATCAAAAAGTAATAGTTCTTCTTTTACTTCTTTCTTTAGCCATCTAGATTCTGCACAGTTTTCATAATCATCAAACATTTCTTTATTTGCATAAGAACTCTTTTCAATTAAATCTTTTACCATATCTACTTCCTCCGCCCATATTATATAATAATTAATCTGATAAGGCAAAATAAACTTGATTTATTACAAATAAACTTATATAATCAAATTAAAGCGAGGTAGAATATATGGAACTAAAATTTTTATCGTTTAATATTCAACACTGTAAAAACTACATCACAAAAGAAATCGATGTTGATAGTGTTGTAAACTTAATTAAGGAATCTGGTGCTGATATTATTGGTTTAAATGAAGTTTATGGTGAACACAAAGGAAACCTACCACAATATGAAGAAATAGCAAAAAAGTTAGGATTTCATTATTACTTTGGCCAAACATTTATGTTTCATGGAACCCCATTTGGAAATGCAATTATTTCAAGATTTAAACTAAAAAATCCAGAAACAATAATGATCCCAGATCCACCAATTCGTGATAATCATTGGTATGAAACTAGGTGTATTATAAAGACAAATTTTGAAGATATTGACTTAACAGTTTTAGTAACTCATTATGGATTATTCGAATCTGAACAAGAAAATGCATTAAATACTACTCTAGATATTCTAAATTCTATAGAAAACAAATTAGTATTAATGGGAGACTTCAACTTAGAACCAGATAATAAAAAAATAAAAATTATTGAAAAATATTTAGATAATACTTTAGATGCTCACAATTTAACTTATCCATCAATTGAGCCAACAAAAAAAATCGACTATATTTTTAAATCAAAAGATTTAAAATTAGTCGAAGCAAAAATTATCCAAAAGGTTGTCTCTGATCATTTTGCTCACTTTGCTAAAATAAAAATATAAAAGTGCGGATTATTTCCGCACTTTTTTAATAAATTGTATCTAAATCTTGTTTTAAATTATAAATGAAATATCCTAATGTAAAGTAAGTTGCAGCACTAACAATACGTTTGATATATTCTGTAACACCAACATCGCTTACTAAATCAGAAGCAAGCATTTCAAACGCTTCAATTAGAGGTTCAAATTCAGTACCGCCAAGATTAAGCGAAGCAATTAATGATGTCCAATTGAAGGTTGTTAAAAAGATAAGTAAACCAACACCTGATAATCCTGCTAAAATTAGTAATACAACAGTGGTCATAAAAGAATTAGTGTTCATAAAACCAGTTTGATAACCATCAATTGTATTATTAATAAATTTTCTTAATGAAATAATAGTAACTAATGAAATTGCAATTGTTACAAGAAACACTAACATTACCAATGCTAACTCTGTTGATAATGAGAATGATAGTAACATAGTAATTGCAACCAAAAATACACCAATAGCAATAATAACCATAAAAAATGTCATTACACCTTTTAAGAGTCTAAGCCCACTAGTATCAATTACTGTTCCAGACTTTGCATTACTATAAGTTTTCCAAAGGCCAATTATTATTAATACAGGAATAATTGAACTAATAACTATATCAATTAACTCCGTTGAAGTTAATACACCGCTAATTATTTGGATAGCGTAACTAATTGTAAATAGAATTGCAACAACTAACATTAAGTTAGAAGAAAAGTGTTTAAAAAGAACTGTTCTTACCTTATCCTCATAACTCAATTCTTCTGTAGCAGCAAATAAGTTTTCATCATTCATAAATTCTTTCTCCTTAATAAATTATTTATATTAATAA
>DUVT01000225.1 GCA_012840905.1 Acholeplasmataceae bacterium | reverse complement strand
TGTCAATGTTTGAATATTATACTACACGCATAAATTTGAATGTACATTAAACCGCCGTATACGTGGTCCGTATGTACGGTGGTGTGAGAGGGATGAAATAAACTTATTTATTTCTCTCTACTCGATTTAAAATTCACAATGTTTTGGAGTTCTTGGGAATGGGATAACATCACGAATGTTTTCGATTCCTGTTACATACATAATAAGTCTTTCGAAACCAAGACCATATCCTGCGTGTTTTGTTCCACCATATTTTCTTAAATCTAAGTACCAAAATAATTCATCAATCGGTATGTTCATATCTTTCATTTTTTGAACTAAAACATCATAGCGTTCTTCTCTTTGGCTACCACCGATTAATTCACCAGCACCAGGAACTAGTAAGTCCATTGCTGCTACAGTTTCGCCATCTTCATTAATACGCATATAGAATGCTTTAATATCTTTTGGCCAGTTAATTACAAAGACTGGTGCTTTAAAATGAACATCAGTTAAATATTTTTCGTGTTCTGTTGCGAGATCTGAGCCAAACTCCACTTTGTTTTCAAATTTTACATTTGCTGCTTGTAAAATTTTAATTGCATCGCGGTAATCACAAACAGCAACTTCTGATGCTACAAGATCCTCTAATTGTTTTATTTTTCCTGGTTGTACAAATTTATCAAAAAACTCTAGTTCTTCTCTTGCATGTTCTAATACATAACTAATTACATACTTAAGCATATCTTCTGCAAGTTTCATTATACCTTTTAAATCAGTAAATGCTACTTCTGGTTCAATCATCCAAAACTCGCTTGCGTGTTTTGTTGTGTTTGAGTTTTCAGCTCTAAATGTTGGTCCAAATGTATAGACTTGTTTAAAAGCTTGAGCAAAAATTTCAGCTTCTAACTGACCTGATACGGTTAAGTTTGTTGCTTTACCGAAGAAATCTTTAGAAAAATCAACTTGTCCATCTTTTGTTTTTGGAATATTATCTAAATCTAATGTTGTAACTTGGAACATTTCTCCTGCACCTTCAGCATCACTTGCAGTAATGATTGGTGTGTGCACATACATAAAATCACGCTTTCTAAAGAATTCATGGATTGCAAAAGCAAGTAAGCTTCTTACTCTAAATGCAGCATTAAATAGGTTTGTTCTTACTCTTAAATGAGCAACTTCACGTAAAAATTCTCTTGTGTGTCTTTTTGGTTGAATTGGAAAATCTTCTGGTGAGTCACCTTCAAGAATAACATTTGTTGCTTTTAATTCATAAGGTTGTTTCATAGTTGGTGTTAATACTACTTTTCCTGTAACAGTTAAGCTACAACCAACCCTAAACTTACTAACATCATCAAAATTACTTAATTCTTTATCATAGACAACTTGTAAGTTTCCAAGTGTTGATCCATCATTAAAACTAATAAAACCAAACTCTTTTTGGTTACGATTAGTTCTAATCCATCCTTGTACTGTTACTTCTTTTTCCGCCAAATCTTGATAAATTTGATTTAGTTTATTGATATTAATAATCATGATATACCTCCTTTTATATTTAAAAAAAGTCCTTAAGAGAAAAATCTTAAGGACGAAAAAATTCCGCGGTGCCACCTTGATTCAATACTAAAGTAAAAAATACTTTAATATTGCACTTAAAACTCTGTAACGTGAGTAAGACGGTTAGTTCTACTTCTATTTCTTCTAACTGCTCCAAGTGTTCTTTCACTAAATATTGTTATGGTTTTCCACTATCACCACTCACTGAAAACAAGGGATTTAGCTACTTTTCTCTTCATCGCATTATCAAATTATTTATATTATATGATAAGTTTACCACAATTATGAATTTGAGTCAATTATTTTTAATTTAGTACTACTTTCTACTTCTAAACTTCGCTCATATGATTTATTAAAT
>DUVT01000224.1 GCA_012840905.1 Acholeplasmataceae bacterium | reverse complement strand
CCTTATTCTTAAATATGAAATGGTCCTGTTGATATTGATACAAGTAAGAGTAAACTTGATTTTCATCCAATTCTTCTGGATTTGCTGCACCGTCATATCCTTTGTAAATTTTGATATTCGTCACTCTGCTTTTTTTGCGATAATAATTTACGATTCTCGTAATTAACGGACATATAATTTTATAATATTCAATATCTAGATTAAACCTGTTGTCAATGATTGGATCTATTAAGTTGATAAGAGAATAAATTGCCATTCTAGAAAGAGTAATAGAGAGAATTTCTTCATCATCTATAATTGGATTAATCATTCTATCATACTGTTCTTCTGTTTTAATTATTAAGTTTCTTTTTTCCTTTTTCGCATATTCTACTGCACTTTTTGCTAAATGATAAGCATGTCCATCATATCTATTAGAATCATCATCTTGGAACAAGTTTAGCATCATATAATTTATCTCACCATACCCTATTCCTGCCCTGATCACATGGGGAAAAACCGCACTTTTAATAAGCAAATATGCCTTGTAAGCGGATGAAATTGTATCAAATAAACCCTGAACTGAATCACCAGCCGAGAAACTTACAGATTTGATTATCTTTTTCTCAAAAACTCTATTTACTGCAACAATAGCATCGTCTAGTTTTTTTTGCACATCAAATCTATCTTCATCACTTAACACTCTTGATCTGACAACGTCGATAATTAACGCATAATATTTTTTCATGTTTTTCACTCCTATTAGAATTATACCATCTTTTAATTTATTAAACAAGCATTTTTGATTGTTTAAAATTATAACAAGCAATTTTGATTGTTTTAAATCAAAACAACCATTTTTGATTGTCTGGTTTTTTCATCATTTAATAAAAAAGGTCTAACCTTCGTTAAACCTTGAAAATTCTAAATGTGTTAGGGCAACTGTTCTGATACAATTTCGTACCCTTAATATTTTTTGTACATAGATTCTTTCTAATATGTATTTACATTACTTTATAAATATAGTACTTAGTAAAAATCTACTTTGAGATCTTAAGTTTTTTAGTAAAGATAATACCATTTTCTTCAGGCTCAATAATACCTGTATTTATATAGTTAAGACTTTTCCATAAATTTTCATTTTGATTAATATCTACTAAATACATATCATTTATCTTTGATTTTTCAAATATTAATTCAACAGATTGTACTAACTTTTTAGCATAACCTTTATTTCTATAAATGTTATCTATATATATTTCGGCAATATGACCAAAACCCTTATAACCATTAGCATATCCAGGGACATCATCTGAATCTATATTATAACTTATAAACCCAAGGATATCATCTTCATCAATAAGGAGTAAGGTATTAATACCTCTACTAAAGTAGTCTATAAAGTATAATTCATTTTCTTTAGGTTTTTCTTGATCAAATATTTCTTCAATTTTAAGTTTAGTTAGTTCTGATTCATAATTGAAATATAGAGGCATTAGTTTATTTAGTTGTTTGGTATTATTTAAATCCAGATTCACAATTTTCATAATTTCACCTACTTAGTAAATCATTTATTATTTTATCATAAAAATATTTTGAAATATTAATAATAAATAGACGTTGACCTTTCGTGTTTTTATTGATTTTAATAATTAAAAAGTCTACAAACCACTTTGATAAAGTGATACACAGACTTGCATTTTAGAAAGAAAAAAGGGATATTCTCCCTATTTTCATATTCTATAGGTTCAATACTATTGTATCAACACTATTGTTCTAATATGGTGGAATAGAGGGGAGTCGAACCCCTGTCCAAACTACGATCCGTAATAACTTCTACATGCTTAGTTAGTTGAAAATAGTTTTATTTATTAACAAACAACTAACAAATTGTTAATAAACTAGTCTCCAGAATCTCGAATTAAATGCCGAGACACTCATTTAATTCAACCCTTAATACTTGAGCCCTTTGATAAAACTTAAGGGGTATTTTATCAAGAGCGCAGCTATTAAATTATCTTATGCTGCAAAAGCTAAATTTTTGTTTCCGGTTATTTAAAAACCTCGGGCGTTTTTATATGCGCAACCATAGCATGCTATTATTACTTCAAGTAGCCTGTCGAATCCAAAACTATCCCATATTGTATAGAAGTTTAATCCTTTAATAAAGACTTAACTTCTATATTATTTTATCATATTTTTTTTAAAAAAACAAGTCGCCAAGTAAATCAAATACAATTTTAAAGATTAGAAATCCAATTGCAAAATAGGCAAAAACTTTCCCTACATCAGCAAAAGGACGTAATTTAACTTTTCCAGGTTTACTAGCATTTCTGAAAGTTAAATAAGTAAAAGAGATAAGCATAGCTAGAAATAACACTACAATATTTCGAGATGTTACAAAAAGAATTGAACTGATTACAGAAAGAATACCAAAGATAAAAGCAAGAATAGGTCTATCTATTAAACTTGCTTTTTCACTTGTTTCAACTTCTGGGTCTTCATAGATAATAACCTTTTGCTTTTTGCCAAAGGCTTCTAGATCAAACCCACAATTAGGACAGATACTTGTATTTTCTGCTATCTCTTTTCCACAACTCTTACACTTCATATTACCACCTATTTTTCATAGCCCTAGAAATATCGCGTTTAACTGCTTCTCTTCTTAGGTCTTCGCGCTTATCATACTTTTTCTTACCCTTACATATTGCAACTTCAATTTTTGCTAAGCCATTTTTAATATATACTTGTAAAGGGATGATTGTTAAACCTTCTTGAGTTATTTTTCCAAACATCTTTCTAATTTCTCTTCTATGAGCTAATAGTTTTCTATTTCTCGTTTCTTGATGGTTGAAGATGTTCCCTTGTTCATACTTAGCAATGTGCATATTAATAATATATAATTCATCATTTTTAATATTACAATATGCATCTTGGATGGAAACTTTTCCTGCACGAATAGATTTAATCTCAGTACCAGTTAATACTATTCCACATTCAAACTTTTCCAAGATAAAATAATCATGAGTAGCTTTTTTATTTCTTGCGACTACGTTTATTTGTTCCATGCTTCATTCTCCTAGAATGTTTTTTACCATTCTTTTTCTTTTCCCTTACAACATGTTCTTCTTTACGATTTGTCTTTAGTTTTTCAATAATTTTAAAATCAATTTCACGTTTAACTTTATCTGCTTTTGTTACTTGAACAACAACTTTATCTCCTAAACGATAACTATCACCATTAACACCAATTAAAGCAATAGATTTTGCATCATATAAGTATCTTCCTTTAATCTTACTAATATGAACTAATCCTTCTACAGTATTTGGTAGTTGAATAAAGATTCCAAATCTATTTACACTTGATACTTTACCTTCGAAGACTTCACCAACAAAGCTTTCCATATATTCAGCTTTCTTCATGTCTTCTACTTCATATTCACATTCGATTGCATCGCGTTCTTTCTTTGAAGAATGCTCCGCAACTTCCTTAATATAATTTTGTAAATCTACAAGTTCTTCTGGGTTTATATCATGATTAAATAAATATTTTCTTATTAGTCTATGAACTAATATATCAGGATATCTTCTAATTGGTGCGGTAAAGTGAGTATAACAAGTACTAGCAAGGCCATAATGGCCAATATTTTCTTCACTATATATAGCCTTGGCCATACTTCTTAAAAGTAATGTTTTTAAGAAATCATCTTCTTCTTTAATGTTTCCAAGAAGTTCTTGTAATTGTTTTGCATTTACTTTAGGTTTTAGTGTTTTATAACCTAAACCTTTAGAAATATTTCTAAAGTTATCTAACTTTATTTTCTTAGGTGTATCATGCACACGGTATATAAATGGTATATCCATATAATATATTCTTGCAGCAACTGTTTCATTCGCTATTAACATAAACTCTTCGATCATGCGTTCGCCTATTCCACGTTCAATTACTTCAATATCAATTGCCTTACCTTGTGCATCGACAATTACTTTACTTTCTTTTACATCAAAGTCTAAAGCACCACGATTAAATCGCATTTTGTTTAGAATATTTTGTAAATTTCTCATTTCAAGAATATCTTGATAAATATCACTATATTTATCGATTAATTCTTGATCACCATTTAGTATCTTATTAACATTATTATAAGTCATGCGGTGTTTAGTTTCAATAACTGTTTCAAAAAGATTGTTATCTACAACTTCACCTTCACTATTGATTTCCATTTCTAAACCGATAGCTAATTTTTTCGTTCTAGGATTCAGTGAACATAGTTCATTACTAAGACGCGTTGGTAACATTGGGATAACTCTATTTACAAGGTAAACACTAGTTCCTCTTAAAAATGCCTCATCATCTAAGTAACTTCCTTCAGTTACATAATAACTAACATCAGCAATATAAACTCCTAGCAAATAATTACCGTTTTCTAGTTTTTTTATTGCAACAGCGTCATCTAAGTCTTTTGCATCATCACCATCTATAGTGATAATATTTTCAAGCGTTGGTTTCTTTCGTCTTTCTGCTTCGGCTGTTATATCTTCACTAATTGCATTTACTTCCTCAATTACTTCATCAGGAAACTTTGAAGGAAAGTTAAATTTTGCAGCAACTTCTAAAATATCAATCCCTATATCATTTTTAAAACCAATTCTTTCAATTACTTTAGCTTCAAACTTTTCATAATTGATGATTTCAGCTTTTACAATGTCACCTACACTAGCATCCATTAAATCGGTAAGTTTAATCTTACCTATTTGAGCATTATCTACATCTAAATAATACTTGTTCTTTTTTTGTTTAACTTCCCCAACAATAATGCGTAAATTCCTTTTTACAACATCAATAACTTTTGCTTCTTGCTTAAACTCATCGCTTTGATGGCCATAGAAATCAATAATACTAAATGCTACTAAGTCTTTATCAAGTGCACCATTCATTCCATTTCTATGAACATACAAATCTTCTGGAAAATCAGGAGATGTAATAAATCCATAATCAGGATTTTTAATAGAAATTGTCCCTTTATAAATATTAGCATCTTTAGGTAGAATATATCTTGATTTTCTACTTAAGAAGATTTCATACTCATCAATAAGTTCATCTAAAGCTTTTTGTAGCTCTTCTTTTTGATATTCTTCAATACCTAAGATTTCTACTATTTCTTCAAAATTTTGGGGTTGATATTTTTCATTTGAAAAAAATTCTTTTAATCTTGTTTTCATATAATCTTTCCTTATTTATATTCTTTTATAAATATAACATATTATTAAAAGCAAAGTGAAAAAAATGGCCTGATATCAGGCCTATTATAATTCTTATAAAGGTAATCTATCAACGAAAAATGCAGATAATATTGCAAGTACAAAGAAAGCAACTGAAAGGCCACTAGTTATATAGTTGATCCATACTTCAATTCCTCTCGCTTTTCTATTCGCAAATAAATCCGACTTTTCACCTGAAAATGCTTGAGATGCATCTTCCTTTGATTCCTGTAATACTATAATAGTTATAAGTAAGCATGATACAATTAATAATAATATATCTACAGCGTGCATATTTCCTCCTAATGGTATATAAACTAACATAATTATTATACCATATTATGCTATTTAATACAACCATTTTTTTGATTTTAAATAGTAGTTAGTACGAGTGTACTAACTACTATTTTTAAATTAATGTGTTTTCTACAACATCATCGATTGTTTCAATTGAAACAATTTCAAGTTCCTTACGAACACTTTCTGGGATATCTTCGATATCTTTTATGTTCTCTTTTGGAATTAAGATTTTATGTAGTCCACTTCTATGTGCAGCAATTGCTTTTTCGCGAATTCCACCAATTGGAAGAACTCTACCTCTTAAGGTAATTTCACCAGTCATACCAACGTTATGGCGAACATAACGATTTGAGAATGCACTGATTACAGCTGTAGCAATCGTTACACCAGCAGATGGTCCATCTTTTGGTACTGCTCCTTCAGGAACATGAATGTGAATATCATTTTCTTTGAATAATTTTGGATCGATATTATATCTTTCCGCATTACTTTTCACATAGCTTAATGCAGCCTGTGCTGATTCTTTCATCACATCACCTAATTTACCTGTTAGAACTAACTTACCTTCACCTTTATAGTATGTAACTTCAACTGGTAGTGTGTCACCACCAAATTGTGTATAAGCTAGTCCAGTAACAACACCAACTTGGTCAACTGCATCAACTTTATTAAACATATATTTAGGTTTACCTAACCAATCAACTAAGTTATCTTTATTGATAACAATCTTTTCTTTCTTATCCAAAAGAATAGATTTAATTGCACGTCTAACTAATGTACCAATGTTACGTTCTAATTCACGTACTCCAGCTTCCTTAGTATAGTTTCTAATTATATCCCATAAAGCATCATCTTCCAAAACAAAGTTCTTTGGATCTAATCCGTGAAGATCTAATTGTTTGGAGATAAGATGTCTTTTTGCAATCTCAAATTTTTCATACTCAGTATAACTACTTAATTGAACTATTTCCATACGATCTCTTAAAGGCGCAGGAATGTTTTCTAGATAGTTAGCAGTTGCTATAAAGAATACTTTTGATAAGTCATATGGCTCTTCTAGATAGTGATCTGAGAAGAATTTGTTTTGTTCTGCGTCTAATACTTCAAGCATTGCACTTGAAGGATCCCCTTTATAATCAGCACCCAATTTATCAATTT
>DUVT01000223.1 GCA_012840905.1 Acholeplasmataceae bacterium | reverse complement strand
AAGAACACCTATACTCAAACAATGCAATTATTACAAATATGAATTGGTTAGAAGATAAAAAAGAAAATCGCACATGTACAGTTAAATTTAGATATCGTAGTAAAGATGTGGATTGTAAAATTGAATGGATTGATGATACTACTTTAAGAGTATATTATCCAGCCAAAGCAAAGGCAGTTACTCCAGGTCAAGCTGCAGTGTTTTATGATGGAGAAGTTGTCTTAGGTGGGGGCACAATCGACGAAGTCTTTATGGATGAAGACAAGCGTAGATACTAAAAGCATATAAAAGCATACTTCAAATTATTTTAAATATTATGTGATATAATGAAGAAAATAGAAGTATGTAAAAGGAGTTTTTATAGATGTTCAGAGTGCCTAATTTTGAGGTTATAGAGTTTACTGATCCTGTTTGCACTTGGTGTTGGGGAAGTGAACCTGTATTGAAGAAATTAGAGGCAAGATTTCCGAAGAAAATAAAGATCTCATATGTAACAGGAGGTCTTATTGAAGATATAAGAAATTATAGAGATGATGCGAATGGTATCGTAGGTAACATAGAAGAAGCAAATAAGAACATTGCAAAGCAATGGGTTGAAGCATCAAAAGAGCATAAAATGCCAGTTTGCATTGAAGGCTTTAAATTGTTTTCCGAAGATCACCATTCAACATATCCTGCCAATATTGCCTATCATGCAGCAAAAATGCAATCAGAAAAGCTAGCTAATAAATATTTAAGAAGAATTAGAGAAGCTGCAGCAACTGAGGCATTACAAGTAACTAATCCCAAAATCTTAATAGAATTAGCTTCAGAGATCGGTTTAAAAGTTGGTGAATTTATAGAAGCTATGGAAGATGGTACTGCAGAAAGACATTTCCAAGATGATTTATTATTCACAAGAATTAACCGAGTTTATGGTTTTCCTTCCTTTTTAATTAGAAATAACTACAATGGAAAATCAATCGTTTTAAGAGGCTATCAAGATTACAATTCAATTAAAGAAGTTTTACAATTCTTATGTGATGAGGATTTACAAGAATTAAAAATTGATAAATCTCCGGAGAATGTTATTAGTCATTTGCAGGAGGTTGTAAAAACAACTCCAATTGAATTACAAATGATTTTTGACTTCACTGATGAAGAGTTAGAAGATACCTTAACTACATTACAAACAAAAGGTTATATAACTCTTGAAGAAGTAGGAACAGGTAGTTTTATCTATTATTTAGGTAAGCCACTTGTTTGCGATCCGGTCACTGGAGTTTGTTCATATTAAAAAATAGGTGATTAATAGCTAGTATTAATCACCTTTAAAATTTGACTTTAAATGTTAGTTATATTATACTAAAATAAGCAAAATGAGGATGGAGAATTCTATGGCAACTGGAAAAATATATGGTGTAGTAACAAAAGTAACATACTTTAGTGAAGAGACTCATTTTGGAGTTGTAAGAATAAAACTAGATTATCAAGACCGTTCAATATTAAAATATAAAGCAAAACTCTTTTCAAATATTTTAACAGTAACATGTAATTTTGAGAGAATTCCTGTTATTGATGAAGAATATGATTTTGAAGGTGAATTTGTTTCCAATCAATATGGAATCCAGTTTAAAGCAACAAGATATTCTATTCGTAATGCAAACACAAAAGAAGGAGTTATTGCTTACCTTTCCAGTGATTTATTTCCTGGAATCGGAAAAATTACTGCATCTAAAATTTTTGATACATTAGGAAAAGATACAATTAAATTAATTGAAGAAGACGTATCAAACTTAGATAAAGTTACAGGTTTGACTCAAAAACAAAAAGATACCATAATTGCAAATTTAAAAGAATACCAGACTAATAAAAAGATAATATTAGGTTTATTAGATTTAGGAATAACAATGAAGATGAGCTTAAAACTATATAAGATTTTAGGTGAAGATGTTTTAGAAAAGATAAAACATAATCCTTATCAATTAATTTATTTAGTTGATGGATTTGGTTTTAAAAGAGCAGATAGAATTGCTTTAGAAGTTGGTATTAGTGAAGATAGCGATATTAGAGTTCAAGCATTAATTCAATACGTATTAAATATGTATACTAGAAGCACAGGAAATGTTTATATTGAATATGATGAACTGTTTAATGAAACACTAAAAGAAGTAAATGGGAATCTTGAAATAATTAATAAAGAAAAATTTGAAAAAAATCTTAAGTTTTTAAGAGTTGAAAATAAAATTTATATTGATAATAATAATATTTATGATTACCGAATGTATTATGCAGAAAATTTACTTGCAAATAAAGTAAAAGAATTTTTAAATCATAAACTTGAACTTGGCTATAATAATAATGATATTGAAAATGTTATAAAAAAGATCCAAGAAGAATTCGAAATCACTTATAATGAAAAACAAGAACTTGAAATTAAAACTGCATTACAAGAAAATATAGTAATTATAACTGGTGGACCAGGTACTGGTAAATCAACAATAATTAAAGCAATTATTGAAGCATTTGGTAGACTTTATCCAAGTGAATTAATTAAAGAAAAAATTGCTTTGTTAGCACCAACTGGTAGAGCAGCAAAACGCTTGAAAGAAGTAACTAATCATAACGGTCAAACTATTCATAAGTTTTTAGGTTATGAAGGTGAAGGAAGATTTAAATATGGTTTTGGTGATTACATAGATGCTAAGATAGTTATTGTTGATTTACCAGTACCTGGTCCACCAGTTATAATTACTATATTTTCTTGTAATGCAGTTTT
>DUVT01000222.1 GCA_012840905.1 Acholeplasmataceae bacterium | reverse complement strand
ATACGAATAATCTAAGATTTCTTCAACGCTCTTACCAGCATCAGCCATTTTTTTTGCTTCAACTGCAACATATCCTTGTAAGTATGTAGCAGCTTTGGTATCAACTACATGAATATTAACTTTATCTTTATATTCATCAATTAGAGTTTCAACCATTTGTCCAATTGAACTAAGTTGATAAGAAATAGAATACATTATTATATTCGTATATCCTTCAGAAATTAATTTTTCAATTAATTCCATTGCCTCACCAACTGTTGGTGCGGATGTGGAAGGGATGTAATCTGTGGCATTTAATCTACGATAAAACTCATCTGCTTTAATATCGATTCCGTCTACTAAATGTTCATTCTCAAAATTGATTACGGATCTCAGCACAGGAATTCCAGGATCATATCCTAAATAATCCAATCCTGCATTAACATCGGAGATGATTGCTATCTTGCTCATAAACTCCTCCTCTTATATAGTTAATCCTATTATAACACTATTTACAGCATTCTTCAATAACTTAGAAATCATTTTCTTAAACTATTTTTTAAAAAAAGACCACAATTGTGGTCTTAGGATTCTAAGTATTTCCCAATAAAGATTGAAGAAATCTCTACGAGCGATTTTTCTATATCCCCAATTGTATTCTCACCGATAACAATTGTCGCACCGATAATATCTCCATAGACTGTAATTGGTTTTAAAACTGCACTTTGACCAATTACAAAATTATCAGCTACTTCAAGGTTTTCACCTTTTTCGAATTTTTGAAGTGTGCGGCGTTGAATTTTCTCATCTAAACTGCTTGTAATCTTTTTACCTACAAGATCTTTTCTAAAATTACCAGCAGCTGCTATAATTCTTTCTGTATCTGTTACTATAATATCCCGCTTGCTTGATGAATATACTGCTTCAACATATTGAATAATAAAATTATTTATATTTTCTACATGTGAATATTTCTTTAGTATAATCGAATCGCTTCCATCAGTATATATTTCTAATGAATCTCCTTCCCTAATCCTTAAACTCTTTCTTATTTCTTTAGGAATAACAATCCTTCCTAAATCATCGATTCGTCTTACTACGCCTGTTGCTTTCATTTTTTCACCTCACTAGTAATATTATGGTAATAATCTTCTAGACTTATACGTAATTTTTATAATTGTGAGTCTAATAGTTCGGTGAGTAAATATACCCATTTTTTGTCTTTAGTTTCTTTTTTGATTTTAATAATTATTTGACTGTTTTTATATTCAAAGTCAATTTTGTTACTGATATTTGTTGCACTAACAAATAATTTTTCTGTATCAAGTTCATTACTTACTTTTTTAGGAATAATTATCATTACTAAATTATTTGTTTCCATAACATTTTTAATTTTGAACTTCTTAAGTAGTGTTTGTAAGTATCTTTCTTCTATGTATAATAAGATTTCTTCATTTAATTTTCCAAAACGATCAGTAAACTCTTGTATTAATGCTTCTTTTTGGCGTTTTGATTTAATTTTATTTATTTCTTTATGAATTAAAATCTTAATATCATCATCACTTACATAATCTTCTGCAACATGTCTACTAATATCAATTCTAATATTTTCTTCTTCTTTTTCTACTTCTACTCCACGAACTTTTTGAATTGCCTCACTTAACATTTTCATATACATATCAAGTCCTATAGCATCGACAAAACCACTTTGTTCCCTACCTAAAATATCACCAGCACCCCTGATAGCAAGATCTCTAACTGCAATTTTATAACCACTACCAAGTTTGGTAAATTCTTTAATTGCATTTAGGCGTTTACTTGCTTCTTCCGTTAACACCTTATCTTCTTCATATAGCAAGTATGCATAAGCAATGCGATCACTTCTTCCTACCCTACCTCTAATTTGATATAATTGTGATAATCCTAAATAATCGGCTCTATCAATTATCAAGGTATTTGTATTTGGAATATCTACTCCTGTTTCGATGATTGTTGTACAAAGGAGAACATTATATTCACCATCAATATAAGCTTGGATGTTATTTTCAAGCTCATTTTTTGTCATTTGTCCATGTGCAGTAATAATTTTTGCTTCTGGGACTAATCTTTGGATTTTCCTTTGTAATCTATCTAAACCACCGACTCTGTTATGCAAGTAAAATACTTGCCCATCTCTTGCTAACTCGCGATAAATCGCTTCTTTAATTATCGCATCATTTTCTTCTAGAACATATGTTTGAATTGGGTATCTATCTTTAGGTGGTGTCTCAATTAAGGACATCTGACGAACGCCCATTATCGACATTTGTAAAGTTCTAGGGATTGGAGTTGCAGTTAAAGTTAAAACATTCACATTTCGTTTTAATTGTTTTATCTTTTCTTTATGGACAACCCCAAATCTTTGTTCTTCATCCACAACTAATAAGCCAAGATCTTTAAACTTAATATCTTCGCTTAATAGTCGGTGCGTGCCAATAACTACATCTACCTCGCCTTTATTAATGGCTTCTACTATTTCTAGTTGCCTCTTTCTTGGCACCATTCTGTTTAGTAACTCTACTCTTATGCCATATTTTTCAAACCTTTCTTTAAATGTATAATAATGTTGTCGTGTAAGGATTGTTGTTGGGGCAAGATATGCAACTTGTTTATTATCATAAACTGTTTTAAATGCAATTCTCATTGCAATCTCAGTTTTTCCATAACCAACATCACCACAAATTAAGCGATCTATAATTTTTCCTTCTTCCATATCTTTTTTAATTTCAGCGACCGCTTTTAATTGGTCAACAGTTTCTTCAAAGGCAAAGTCTGCTTCAAACATTTTTTGGAATTCACTATCAGGTGAAAATTTAAACCCAGATAATTTTTCTCTTGCAGCTTGCACTTTAATTAAATCAAGTGCGATACTTTCTAATTTTTCTTTAATTCGCTTTTTCTTGCGATCCCATTCACCTTTACCTACATTAGTTAACTTAGTTGTAGTACCTTCAGTACCTTGGTACTTTTCTAGTAAATTTATTTTTTCAACTGGAATATATAATTCAATATTGGCAAATTGTAATAAAATATAATCATTTTTGATATCTTTAATTTCAACTGTTTTAATCCCTTTATATATAGCAATCCCATAATCATAATGAACTACATAATCGCCAACTTTTAAATCTTCTTTTGATGAGATTGGTTTTGCATGTTGTAGGGCCGTTCTAAATCTTGCTTTAGTTAGTTTTACATTCTTAAATACTTCTCGCTCAGTTAAAACTTCAAGATTAGACCTTAATAAGCCATAACTTATAGCATTATCTACTTTAATTAAATTTATCTTACCTTTAACTAAATCTTTAAAAGATATTATTTCTTTAATTTCTAAGTTATTATCTAATAAGATTTCTTTTATTAAATTGATTCTAGCAGAATCTCTAAAAGCAAAAATAAATGTTTTTTCCGGATTTGCTTTTAAATCTAATATTAGATTTTTTATATCATTTTGATAATCTATAACACCATAACCATTTATGCTATAGGTTTTCTTTAAAGGAATGTCATTTAGACTATGTCTTGCTTCTTGAAGGAAGACTTTTTTATCAATATTATATAAAATATTATGAAAATCAAAAAAGAAAAATAAATCTAAATTACTAGGTTTATTCAAAGTTGAAATATAATTTTCTAAGTCATTAATTAATGTTTCATAATTTTCTTTTAGTCGGCCAAACTCATTATACACTACTATCTTTTCATCTATATAGTCAAGTAATGTAACAGGATTTGGTTCTAGATATTTTATATATTTATTTAATCTTTCAAGATTATCATAATTTTCAAAATCAACTAAATCTCTTAAAACAAAGTTTGGTAAATCATCACTAATTACACGAATTGTTTTAAGAAAGTTCTCCTTTTCTATTTCATCATAAATTAATTCATTGATTGGAAAAATTATTACTTCATTAATTTTTTTATTACTTCTTTGCGATTCAATATCAAAAAACTTAATAGTTTCTATTTCAGTATCGAAGAGATTAATTCTAATTGGTTCTAAATAATAATTGGAAAATATATCAATTACTTCACCGCGAACACTAAACTCTCCAATTGCTTCTGT
>DUVT01000221.1 GCA_012840905.1 Acholeplasmataceae bacterium | reverse complement strand
TATCTAAATTTATTATATCTATATTTTTTAAAAATAAATATAAAATTAATAATTTTATCTAAATTTTTAATAATTAACCTTATATAGATATAATCCATTAGGCGGGGCTATTTTAGGCGCTAATAGCCTGTTTTTTGCTTCCATAATCGCTTTTAATTCATCAATCGATAATTTACCTCTACCTACCTCTAAGGCCATAGCAACCAAAATTCTAATTTGGTTATGTAAGAATCCTTCACCAATAAATTTTATTTTTATCAAAGTACCTTCTTCTTCAAAATCAATACTATTAATAATCCTAACAGTGTTTTCTTTCTTTTGGTTTTTTGTAAAAGAGCGAAAATCATGCTCACCTACAAACACACTTAAAGCATTTTTAAATAACTTTAGATCAACATTTCGAAATCTACAGTAATAACGATAATTTCTATTAAATGGATTATATTTACCAAAGTCAATCAAATAATGATATTCTTTACTTTTTGCATTAAATCTTGCATGAAATTCTTCACTTACTTTTTCAACTTTAGTTAAATAGATTGCTTTATCTATCCTAGAATTTATCGCATTACGCATATTTTCTTCGCCCATATCTATTTCACTATCAAAGTGAAATACTTGACCTATTGCATGAACACCAGTATCAGTTCTTCCAGATGGATGAATTGTTACTGGTTTTTTATTTATAATTAACAGCGCTCTTTCAATTTCACCTTGAATAGTTTTGATTCCATCTTGAGCTTGAAAACCATGAAATGTTGTTCCATCATACATTACAGTACATTTATATCTCATACAATCACTACTTTATAATAAATTGAAGTTGCAAGTAGCAAGAAAGCAAAGAAGAAAGCAACAAAATCTCTAAACCTAAATTTTAGCATATTTATACTTGTTCTTTCAGCTTCAGGAATATATCCTCTTGCTTCCATTGCATCTGCAAGATCATAAGCACGTTTATATGAAATTACAAACATTGGAATTAGTAATGAAATTATTTGATTAATCTTTTCTCTTAACTTTCCTTCTTTAAAATCAACCCCACGAGATGCTTGTGCTTTTAAGATTTTATTTGCCTCATTAATTAAGGTTGGAATAAATCTTAAAGCAATTGAAATCATCATCGTAAGAATGCTTACCTTAACCCCGATTTTTTTAAGTGGACTAGCTAATTTTTCTAAGCCATTATTCAAATCAGTTGGTTTAGTAGTAAGAGTTAAAACACTTGATAAAAAGATTAATGTAACAATTCTTAATATTACTACAACAGAAGTAATTAAACCTTGTTCGTAAAATTTAAGTGTATATGTAGCAAGTACCTTTGAAGGTAGCGCTACTGTTTGAATATAAAAACTAAATACAAAGACTAAAACAAATAGTAAAAATCTAAATTTAGTTATTATATGCTTTGATAAGAAATACAAAATAAATACAACTATAATAATTCCTGCATTTAATATATTCAAACTAAAATCAATCGGTATATAATTATTTCCTTGATTAAATAATATTTGAAATATTATCGTAACAAATAACAATACCGTAACCATCCTAAGACTTCTAATAAACTTAGAAAATGGAATTTTAGTTGAAAGTATTAAAGCAACCACAACACCAAATGCAATTAGTAATGCATAAATATCAGTAAGTAAAAATAAGCCAATTATTAAAGTAATAATTCCGATTATCTTTGTTCTTGGATCTAAGCGATGAATCCAAGAATCAGTATTATAATATTGGCCAAGTACAATATTACTACTATTCATGCTTTTCACCTAATACTCTTACAATTTCTTCATATGCAGCTTTGATTGAGTGTTGATTTACATCTAAATTAACATTTAGTCGCTTACTTAAATGTTTTAAAATTCTAATTGTTTCTGGATAATCTAAATTATATTCTTCCATTAGATTCTCTTTTGAAAACAATTCTTTCTTAGAACCATCAAATACTACATTTCCATCATTTAAAACTATTACCCTTTTTATATATTTAGAAACAACTTCCATATCATGAGTAATAATTACTATTGTCTTATTAAACTCTTCATTTAGTTGTTTTAAAAAATCTAGAAGTTCAGTTTTAGTAAAAGGGTCAAGACCTACTGTTGGTTCATCCAAAATTAAGATATCAGGATCACTTGCAAGAATTCCCGTAATTGCAACTTTACGAAGTTGTCCACCGGATAAAGTAAAAGGACTACGATTTAGTAAATCGCTAATACCCATTTTCTCTGCAATCTCTAATGCTTTTTCTTCTGGATTTTCTAAACCAAAGTTTTTTGGTCCAAACAAAATATCTTTTTTAACTGTATCTTCAAATATTTGATATTCAGGAAATTGAAAAACTAAACCAACTTTTCTTCTAATCGGTTTTAATTTTGTTTTTTTATTTATAACACTACCTAAAATATTTAAAGTTCCACTAGTAGGAGTAATTAAAGCATTCATATGTTGCGCAAGGGTGGATTTACCACTACCTGTATGCCCAACTAGTGCAATAAATTCTCCTTCTTTTGCAATATTTAGGTTTATGTCTTTTAAAACAAATCTGATATTTTGTTTTTTTCTAGGTATATAGTAAGAGAAATTTACTTTTGAAAAGTTAATTCCCATAATATTTCCTCAATTTCTTTTTTGTATTTTAGATCTTTAGCGTCTTCAATTAATTCAATTAATTTCATACTTTCTAAGATATCTAACTTCGCTTGTTTTAAAATTTCCTTTTCTTTAAATACTTCTTCAGGTTTTCCATCTAGTACTATTTTTCCATCATTCATTACAATAATTCTATCCGCATTAATTGCTTCACGAAGGTTATGTGTAATTGCGATAATAGTTTTTTGTCCTTTAAGACTATTTATAACTTCATTTACTTCTCTAATCCCTCTTGGGTCTAACATCGATGTTGCTTCATCAAAGATAATAATATTTGGATTATACGCCAAAATACCTGCAATCGCAACTCGTTGTTTTTCACCACCGCTTAAGGTTTCTGGATTAGCTTCTAAAAACTTCTCCATTCCAACAAGTTTTGAAAACTCATCAATTAGCTTAAGCATATCTTCCCTTGCATAACGTCTATTTTCCAAACCAAAGGCAATATCATCTTTAACTGTTACTCCAACGAATTGATTATCTGGGTTTTGAAATACAATCCCAATTTCAGCTCTCAGTTCATCTACAGAGTCTTCAGTTAATAGTTTGCCGTTAATATAGATTTCGCCACTATCGGCTTTAAGTAAGCCAACTAAGAGTTTTGCAAGCGTAGATTTACCACTACCATTGTGGCCTAATATGCAAACAAACTCTCCTTTGTTTATCGAAAGCGAAACGTCTTTAATTACTAAATTATCATCTTTATATGCAAATTTTAAATTTTTTACTTTAACCATATATCTCTATCCTGTAATTATTTTATAATCGTTAGTTACTAATTTTACTAATACGTTGTTTGTACAAAAGATTGGGGTAGATAAAGTTTTCCCGATTCTCATGTTTAAACAAAGTTTATTATCACAATTTGCTTCTTCCATATGAATATGTCCATATTCGATATGGACCACATTATAAATCTCACGACTGTCTGTCTCAACATTTGTATATTCGTCAATTTTTTCAAACTCACCATCGCCATCTAAATCTATCTTAACAATTAAAATTCCAGATTTAGTCTCAATGCTTACAGTAGCTTCAATATCATCTTTTAGTTCTTGTTCATAGACTAAGAGATTTTTATAATATACTTCTACGCCAAGACTATCGTGCGTTATTAAATTATTAGAAAAATAAATTACATAAAATCCGATTGATAATAATAAAACTAATGCGATTACTAAAATATCTGCTTTTTTCATAATAACCTCATATAATATATTATTTTACCATTTTTAACGCTAATATGCAAGATTAACAGATTACTTAACTATTCTTGAAAACAGTTTATTTTAGTATCCAAAATAAAAGGCCTCACAAAGGTGAGGCCATTTTTTTACACAAATTCTATCAATGCCATTGGAGCAGAATCTCCACGGCGTGGTCCTAATTTTAATACTCTTGTATATCCGCCGTTGCGGTCTTGATATTTTACTGCAATCTCATCGAATAATTTTTGAATCGCATATTGTGTTCTTTCTTCATCTACATATTCGAATCTAACCATTTTAGCTGCACGAATACGAGAATCTAAAGTGTTTTTCTTGCCTAATGTAACCATTCTATCAGCTAATCTTTGTAATTCTTTAGCTTTTGCAAGGGTTGTTTCAATGCGACCATTAATTATTAGATCAGTAACTAAGTCTCTTAGTAGTGCTTTTCTTTTCGCAGTATCGCGACCTAGTCTACGATAACCTAATGCCATTCTTTAAGTCCTCCTTTGGAAATAATTAATCCAAATCATCTTCTTCTGGATTTGTATCTTCAAGATCGTCACTAACATCATAATCATCATATGTACGGCGTAAATCTAAGCCAATTTCGCGAAGTTTTGTAACAACTTCTTTAAGTGACTTACGTCCTAAATTACGCACACGCATCATTTCTTCTTCTGTCTTTTGAGTTAACTCACCAACAGTATTGATACCTGCACGTTTTAAGCAGTTGTAACTTCTTACAGATAAGTCTAGTTCTTCGATCTTCTTCTCTAATTTCTTATTTGTAACTTTTTCTTCACGTTCGTACATATATTCTTGTTCGTTAATGAACGTATTGAGTTGTGATGTTACTTCGAAGTGTTGCATTAAGAATTTAGAAGCTAAGCTAATTGCATCAGGAGGAGTAATTCCCTGATTAGTCCAAACTTCGATTGTTAATTTATCATAATCAACATCTTCTTCAACACGGGTTTTTTCTACATTGTATCTTACTTTTGTAACTGGAGTATAAACTGCATCAATCGGAATACGACTAATGATTCTATCTCCTGATTTGGTTTTGCAGAATACTTTATTTTCATCTGCACCTACGTACCCAATCCCACGTCTTGCAAAGAAGCGAGCTTTGAATTTAGCTCCACTTTCAAGTGTTGCAATAACTTGATCGGTGTTTACAACTTTAATTTGATCACTGCTATACTCTAAATCGCCAGCAGTAATTACTCTTTCTCCCTCAGCAGCAATTCTCAATTCGAATAATTCTTCTTGCTCATTTGGAAGAGGTTTAAATAAATCTTCTTCATGTGGGACAGTCAGAATTATATTTTTAATATTAAGTATAATTTCTGTTACGTCCTCTCTTATATTATCTAAAGCCATGAACTCATGTTCTACACCTTCAATTTCAACTGCGACAATTGCAACACCCGGCATAGAAGAAAGTAATACTCTTCTTAATGCATTACCTAATGTAGTTCCATAACCTCTTTCAAGTGGAGTAATAACAAATTTCCCATAGTCTTCCCCTTCTTTATATTCGACGGACGTTTGAGGTTTGATAAATTCAAATTTTCTCATTCGCATCTCCTTTGTAAATTTTGTTTTGTCTTATCCACGAGGTCGTTTAGGTGGACGGCATCCATTATGAGGGATTGGTGTAACATCTTTGATTGATGTAATTTCTAATCCAGCCACTTGAAGCGATCTAATTGCAGCTTCACGACCTGGTCCTGGTCCTCTTACAGAAACTTCAACCTTAACCATTCCCATATCCAAAGCAGCCTTAGCACAAGCTTCTGATGCCATTTGTGCTGCAAATGGTGTTGACTTTTTACTACCTTTAAATCCTAATGCTCCTGCACTGCTCCAAGCAATTGCGTTTCCTTCAGGATCTGTTATAGTCACAATTGTATTATTAAAGGTAGAATGAATATGAGCTACGCCATTTGGAACATTCTTTTTTATTCTACGTCTACGTACTTTACGAGCCATCTTTCATATCTCCTTTACTTCTTCTTATTAGCTACTGTCTTAGCTTTACCTTTTCTTGTTCTTGCATTACAACGTGTGTTTTGACCTCTTACTGGTAAACCACGACGGTGACGAATTCCGCGGTAGCAACCAATTTCCATAAGTCTTTTAATATTTAAAGCAACTTCACGTCGTAAATCACCTTCTACTTTATAACTTTCAACTTCTTTACGGATTGCTGCAATTTCTTCTTCTGTTAAATCTCTAACTCTTTTTTCAGGATCTAAATTAATATCACTACAAATCTTTAAAGCAGTTGGTCTACCAATACCATATATATAAGTTAATGCAATATTCACATGTTTATCTCTTGGAATATCTACACCTGCTATACGTGCCACTGTTGCACCTCCTATTATCCTTGTCTTTGTTTATGTCTTGGATTTTTACAAATAACCATTACTCGACCTTTACGAGTAATTACTTTACAATGTTCACACATTGGTTTTACTGATGGTCTAACCTTCATCTGAATATATCCTCCTTTATTTTAGGAAAATTACTTATGCCTATAAGTAATTCGGCCACGTGTTAAGTCATATGGTGATAGTTCTACAGTTACTTTATCACCTGGTAAAATGGTTATGAAATTCATACGGATTTTACCAGAAACGTGTGCCAAGATTTGATGCCCATTTTCCAATTTCACTTTAAATTCAGTATTTGGAAGCGCATCTGTAACTGTACCTTTTAATTCTATAACATCGCTCTTAGACAAATTATAAATCCTCCTTTGTTAAAATCGTATATCCACTTTCTGTAATGACAATAGTATGTTCAAAATGAGCGCTATCGCTACCATCTTTTGTTACTGTTGTCCAATTATCAGGAAGTATTACTACTTCTGGTCTACCTACATTAACCATCGGCTCAATTGCAAGTGTCATTCCAGGTTTTAACACTGGTCCTTGTCCCGGTGGCCCATAATTAGGTATCATTGGGTCTTCATGTAGCTTACTACCTACACCATGCCCAGAAAAATCTAAAACAACACTATATCCATTTTCTAGAACATATTTTTCTATTGCATGTGAGATATCAGATAAGCGATTTGAAGGTTTGGCATATTCTAAGCCAGCATATAGCGATTCTTCTGTGACTTTTAAAAGCCTTTTTCTCTCTTCACTAATTTCGCCGACTGGATATGTCCAAGCACTATCACCATGATAGCCCTTGTAGCATGCCCCTATGTCGATCGAGATTATATCACCATTTTTTAGAATGTGTTTTTTACTTGGAATCCCATGTATAACAACATTATTTATTGAAGCACAAATTGAGCCTTTAAAGCCATTATATCCTAAAAATGATGGAGTTGCTTCATTTTCGCGAATGATTTTTTCAGCAAGCTTATCGAGTTCATATGTTGAAATACCAGGTTTAATTGCATCTTTAATTACTCTATGAGTAACTGCAACTATTCTACCTGCTTCTTTCATTAATTCAATTTCTCGCTTGCTTTTAAGTAAGATCATTAGCATCCTCCATTATCTTTTCAACGTATCTAAAAGTCTCTTCAATCTCACCAGAACCATCAATATTAATTAATATGCCTTTATCATCATAATAATTTAATAATGGTCTAGTTTTTTCATAGTAAACCTTAATTCGATTTGTGACAGTTGCGACATTATCATCAGCTCTTTGGATTAACTCGCCACCACATACATCACAAATTTCTTCGACTTTAGGTTTCTTATTTACAATGTGGTAAGTTTCACCACAAGTTTTACAAACTCGCCTTCCTGAGATGCGAATAACAAGGATCTCTTCATCAACTACTAGATTGATTACTTTATCTATTTTTTTGCCGACTTCAGATAAGATTTGATCAAGAGCTTGGGCTTGTGCGATAGTTCTAGGGAAGCCATCAAGTAGAAAACCATTCTTTGTATCATCCGCTTGAAGTCTTTCCCTAACCAGTTCAATTGTAACTGAATCTGGAACTAATTCGCCCTTGTCTATATATTCCTTTGCTAGTAAACCTGTTTTGGTTTTAGCTTTTATTGCTTCTCTAAACATCGCACCTGTTGAGATATGAGGAATATTATATCTTTCTTTAATAATTACGGCTTGAGATCCTTTCCCAGCACCTGGAGGCCCCATAATTAATAAATTCATTTATAAACGCCTCTTAATCTATAAAGCCACGATATTGTCTATCTTGACTTTGTGTTTTTAATTGTTTTGCAGTCTCAATCGCAACACCAACTACAATTATTAAGCTCGTACCACCAACTTGAATAGATGTTGGTAAATCGAATACTTTTTGCATAACAATTGGAATTGATGCAACTATAGATAAGTAGATTGCCCCTACCATAGTTATTTTGAATAATACTCTTGATATATATGATGCAGTTTCAGCACCTGCGCGAATACCAGGAATATAAGCATTTTGCTTTTGTAAGTTTTCTGCCATCTTTTCTGGATTCATTTGTAAGAATGAATAGAAGAATGAGAAAACAAAGATTAAGACAATATATAAAACAAAACCAATTGGTTGTGTATAATTGAATACTTGGTCTAGCCAATATGTAGCATTACTTGGACCCATAAAGTTTGCAACTGTAGTAGGTAAACTCATAAGTGTACTTGCAAAAATTACCGGAATAACTGATGCAGAGTTAAGTTTAATTGGAATGTTTGAGTCACTCTTACCACGGAATGCCGCAGCTGCAGGTCTGTTTGCATATTGGACTGGGATTTTTCTTTGGGCTGCTTCCATGAAGACAACACCAACAATAATTAAAATCATTAGTAGTAAAACTACAAAGAAGATAACTATATCTTTAAATGCAACATCTGTTTTAGTTACATAAAGATTAATTAACTCATTAATCATTGAAGGGAAACTTGCAATAATACCAGCAACGATGAACATTGAAGTACCATTACCAATACCATTAAGAGATATCTTTTCAGCAAGCCATAACACGAACGCTGTACCTGCTGTTAAGATTAATGCTAAGTATACATATGTAAATGCAGTTACATCTACACCAACTTTAAACATTAAACTTGTATCTTCATAATATGCAGCTAACCCAACAGTAATAGTTAGAGCTTGAATAAAAGCAAGTCCAAGCGCTAAATATCTAGTAAGTTGGCTTAATTTCTTCTTCCCAACTTCGCCTTCTTCTGCCCACTCTTTTAACGTGGGTACAATATCCATTTGTAATAATTGGATTACGATAGATGCAGTGATGTAAGGAGAAACCCCTAAAGCTACAATTGAGTAGTTAGATAGTGCTCCACCACTGAATACATCTAAGAATCCGAACATACTTACTTCTGATGCAAGTAAGTTTCTATCGATTAGTGGAATTTGAATGTGAAATGCTAAACGCCAAATAAGTAATATTAATGCCGTAAAAAGAATCATCTTTATTACTTTTTTGTTTTTTAAAGCCATTTAGATCACCTCAATACTTCCACCAGCATCAACAATTCCTTTTTCAGCTGATTTTGAAAATTTGTGAGCGCGAACTTTTAATGCTACATTTAACTTACCGTTGCCAAGAACTTTAATTTTACCGTGATTTTTATTCACTAATCCTTGTTTAACAAGTTTTTCAGCATTTACTACTGTACCTTCTTTGAACACGTTTAATTGTTCAAGATTTACGATATCATACTCAACTCGGTTAATATTTGAGAAACCGCGTTTTGGCAAACGTTTAAATAATGGAGTTTGCCCACCTTCAAAACCAGGTCTTACACCTCCTCCACTACGAGCATTTTGCCCCTTGTGGCCACGTGTACTTGTTTTTCCTAAACCACTTCCAGTACCACGACCAACACGTTTTCTTCCACGTATTGCGCCTTCAACTGGTCTTAAATCATGTAATTTCATAGCGCCTCCTATAACACCTCTACTAAATGACTGACTGTTGCAATCATTCCTCTTATGGCTTCATTATCAGGTTTTGTAACTACTTGATTAATTTTAGTTAATCCTAAAGCTTTTAAAGTTTTAACTTGATTTGGGTTACGTGCAATCCCACTTCTTACTAGTTTAATTTTTAATTCTTTAACTTTAGCCATTTTATCCTAAAATCTCCTCTGGTGTTTTACCTCTGATAGAAGCAACTTCTTCAACAGTTCTAAGTTCTTTTAACCCTTCAATCGTTGCACGTACTACATTTACAGGGGTAGCAGAACCTAGAGATTTAGAAAGAATGTTTTGGATACCAGCAAGCTCAATTACAGCACGAACCGCTCCTCCAGCAATAACTCCAGTTCCATCAATAGCAGGTTTTAAGAATACTCGCCCACCACCATGAACACCAAGTACTTCATGTGGTATAGTTGTATTTACGATTGGAACTTCAATTAGGTTTTTCTTAGCATCTTCTACAGCTTTTTTAATTGCATCTGGAATTTCGATTGCTTTACCAGTTCCAACTCCAACTTTTCCTTTTTTATCACCAACAACCACAACAGCGCTAAAACGGTAACGACGTCCCCCTTTAACAACTTTTGCGATGTGATTTATGCTAACAACTCGTTCTTCGAATTGTTTTTCTTCTCTTTGAAAATTTCTCTTTTTTCTATCTTGACGCATTCATTTACCTCCTAGAACTTTAATCCTGCGGCTCTAGCAGCATCAGCTAATGCTTTCACACGACCATGGAATATATATCCACCACGATCGAAAACCACACTTTCAATATTTTTTTCTAAAGCCCTTTTAGCTATTAAAGCTCCTACTTGTTTTGCAGCCTCAATATTTGAGCCGTTTTCTAATTTTAATTCTTTATCTATGCTAGACGCGCTTGTTAAAGTGATACCTTTTGTATCATCAATTATTTGCGCATAAATATTAGTGTTTGATCTAAAAACATTTAAGCGCGGTATAGAAGACGTTCCAACAATTTTCTTTCTTAAACGCAAATGACGTTTTTTTCTACTTTCATTACGTGCATGTTTTTTAATCATTTATGTCGTCTCCTTTCTACTAAGCTTTCTTTCCTTCTTTACGACGAACAATTTCACCGCGGTAACGAATTCCTTTACCTAAATAAGGTTCTGGTTTTCTAATAGCTCTTACTTCTGCTGCAAATTGTCCAACTACTTGTTTATCTACTCCACGAATATTGATTTCCGTAGGGTTTGGAACAGTAACTGTAAGTCCTGCAGGAATTTCTTTTTCTACTAAATGTGAATATCCAGCATTAACTACTAAAGTATTTCCTTTTAATGAAGCACGGTATCCAGTACCTTGAATTTCTAATGTTTTAGCAAATTCATTAGTAACGCCTTCAATCATGTTAGCAATTACTGATCTAGTTGTTCCGTGTAATCCTTTGTGTTCAATTGAATCACTAGGACGAGCTACTTTTACTTCATTACCTTCTACTTCAATTCTCATTGCAAGATTGAATTGGTTTGTAATTTCACCTTTTGGTCCTTTTACAACCACTGTGTTATCTGGATTTACAGTAACAGTCACACCCTCAGGAATTTGAATAGGTTTATTACCGATACGTGACATATTATTTTCCTCCTTCTAC
>DUVT01000220.1 GCA_012840905.1 Acholeplasmataceae bacterium | reverse complement strand
TTGAAACTTATACTATCCTTATAACTTATACTAGGTGTCATACAATGCATATAGTCACCTCACTTTCAATTATAAGATATGTAAATAAGTTGTTTTCGTATGGTTTATTGTCATTTAAAATAAAAAAAGAATCCGAAGTGGATTCTAATTTTTATTTTATAGTCAATTTCATCATAAAGTGGGGAATATTAGCATCAAGAAATTCCTCACCATATTTTATAAAACCTAGCTTTTCATAAAAACCAAGTGCTGTTGTTTGGGCACCTAGCCTTATTTCTTTTACTTTCTTTTCTTTACAGTATTGAATTAAGTATTCCATAAACTTTTTACCAATACCAGATCCGCGATATTCTTTTAATACGCAAACTCTCTCTATTTTTGCAAATCCATCTAAAAAGTTTATTCTACCTGCTCCAATTGGAATGTTATTTTCATAAATAACAAACGCGGTTCTATTTTTCTCTTCAAGATCAAACTCGTCTTCATAGCTAACTTGTTGTTCTTCTATGAAGACTTTTTTTCTTATTTGGTAATGATCAATTAATTCATTTATTGTATTACATTTTCTAATTTCCATCTTAGAATACTCCAACGATTACTAATATTAATACAATTGATGATACTATTAAGCAATAGAAACCAAAATATTTTAAGTTTTTGTTTTTTACTAATTTAAAGAATAAGTTGATTGCAAAGTAGGTTCCAAATAAACTTGCAAAGAATGCGCCAATATATCCAGGAATACTTCCACCACTAAGACCATCTTTAAAGATATCAATCGCACCAATTAGGAGTGCTCCTAGACTTGCAGGAATATACATCATAAAAGAGAATCTTAAAGCACTTAATAGTGACAAACGGTTTGATACACCAAATGATGATGTAACTCCACTCCTACTAATTCCAGGAAGTAAGCCGATTACTTGAGCGCCTCCCATGAGTAAACTATCTTTTAAGGTTACTTCTTCACGGTTAGCATCTTTTGTGATCCTATGAATATATAAAAGTAGCATTCCTGTAATAAATAAACAAATCCCAACAACTACGATATTTGTAATATATTTATCTAAATCTAGTAGTTTAATAATTAATCCAGCTATACCAGCAGGGATTGTTGCAATTAATACATAGAGTAGATATTTAAATTTTGGTTTTGCACTCTCATCTTTTTTAAAGATATAATCTTTTGAACCTATAATTAACTCAGATAGCATTTTTCTATAGAAGAATATAATTGCTAGAAGTGATGCAAAGTTGACAACAATTTGGAAATTATTCATTGCTGAACTTGGAACAACTTCTCCGAATATTGCATCTAAGATTACCATATGCCCACTAGATGAGATTGGCAGTGGTTCTGTAATACCTTGAATTAAGCCTAGTGCAATGTATTTTAATAATTCTAATAAATCCATAATTCAATCACCTATTTTAATTATACTAATTATATATTAATTAATGTTATTTTTCAATGAGTAAAAACTTAATTGTAAGTTATAATAAAATTATAAGAGCAAAATTATTTAGTTTTATGCTTATCAAATCGCCTAATATATGGTATAATTATTAAAAAATGAGAGTATAAGGAGATAACTATGTTATTAAATATTAGTTCAGAAATATGGGCATATATAATTTTAGCAATCGCAATTATTCCAATTATAGGTCTAATGGTTTATGCTATTATTGTTGCCTTAAGAAGAAGTTCAAAAATGCAAAAACAAAGAGAAAAAGAAATAAGCGAATCAAGTGATGACACACAAATTGAATTATTTATGAATGTATATGGCGGGAAGGATAATATCAAGGATGTAAAGCGTGAAATGGGACGCATTAGTGTAGAAGTAGAAAATATTGAAAAAGTAGATGTGGAAGAGTTAAAAAACTTAGGTGCAACAGGGATATTGCTAGTAGGGAATGTTGTTAAAAGTGCATTTGGTGATAGAGCACCATATATTTACAATATATTAATAAATGGAAAGGATAAAAATGACTAATAAAATCGAAGCAAAAGCAATTGACACTTTAAGGGTTTTATCCGTTGAACAAAGTACTCATGCAAAGTCAGGACATCCGGGAATAGCTCTTGGAGCTGCACCGATGGTTCATACTTTATTTACAAAAATAATGAAAATTGATCCACATAACCCGGATTGGATTAATCGTGATCGCTTTGTGCTTGCAGCTGGTCATGGTTCAAGTTTACTGTACTCAGTTTTACATTTGGCTGATTATGGATTATCGATGTCTGATTTAAAACAATTCAGACAATATGGATCAAAAACTCCAGGTCATCCAGAACTTGTCCTAACTAAAGGAGTTGACGCTACAAGTGGACCGCTTGGCCAGGGAATTCCAGAAGCAGTTGGGATGGCAATTGCGGAAGAGTTTTTA
>DUVT01000219.1 GCA_012840905.1 Acholeplasmataceae bacterium | reverse complement strand
TGCTTCATCATATAAATCATATTCCATTATGTCATAAACAGGAAAATCCAAACCCTCATTATCTACATCTAAATAAAAATTATGAATTACACCATCTCTTACATCAAGTTTAACTCGTGGTTGGCTTTTGAATGGATCATCTTCCATTTCTTCACCAGCGATAGCGCAAAATCCACCAATCGGGATTGCTCTAATAGTGTATAGAGTTTCCCCTTTTTTCTTTTTCCAAAGAATTGGTCCCATTCCTAAAGCAAACTCGCGTGCTAAAATACCTGCACGTCTTGCAAAGAAGAAATGACCAAATTCATGCACTGCTATAATTAAGCCAATAATAATTATAAATATAGCAATGCCACCTAGTGTGCTTAAAAATTGCATTTATTTCACCTCAAATTTATTTTCCAAATCTCGTCTTAATATTTGATCATACTTTAAGATATCATCTAAAGTAGGATTATTAATATTTTCTGTATTATTAACTGCATAGTTAATAATTTCATCTATTTCTAAAAACTTTATTTTTCGATTTAAAAATAACCTTACAGCTACTTCGTTAGCTGTGTTATACACAAGTGGCATAATACCACCCATTTCCCCAACTTCGTATGCAAGTTTTATAAGTGGATAACGATTATAATCCATCGGTTTAAAGTTTAAAGAAAATAGTTTTTTAAAATTCATTTTTTCAATAAAACTATAATTATTTCGTTTAGGTGTACTTAAAGCATAAGCAATCGGTATTCTCATATCAGGATAAGAGAGACCTGCAATTATTGATCCATCATTATACTCAACCATTGAATGGATAATACTTTCTGGATGAATTACTGTTTCAATCTTATCATAATCAAGATCAAATAAGTAATGAGCTTCTATTACTTCTAAACCTTTATTTACCATCGTTGCACTGTCGATTGTGATTTTTGCACCCATTTGCCAATTCGGGTGTTTCAAAGCATCTTCTACTGTAACATCTTTAAGTTCACTACGATTTTTATCTCTAAATGAACCACCTGATGCAGTAATAATTATTCTACTTACATCTTCTCTTCTTTCTTTCATCATACACTGGAAGATTGTAGAATGTTCACTGTCAATTGGAATTAGTCTAACATTATGTTTCTTAACTAAATCCATTATAATATTTCCTGCAACAACTAATGTTTCTTTATTTGCAAGTAATATATCATGCCCTGCTTTGATTGCAGCAACAGTCGGTTTTAAGCCTACCATACCTACAATTGAATTAATTAAATAACCTTTTTCTTTTAAGTAAGTTGCAACTTGAATTAAACCAGTATCTCCATAACCAAATTGAATATTAGGATACATTGCTTGTAATTTTTCCATATCTTCTTTAGTTTGTAATGAAACAAACTCAGGATTAAATTCATTTATTATTTCGATTGCTTTTTTTATGTTTTTACCAACTGCAATACTTTTTAAATTATACTCTTTACTTTCACGTAAGATTTCCAGTACTTGAGAGCCAATACTTCCTGTTGCTCCAAGTAACATTAAATTTTTCATTTACCTCACCCAGTTAAAATAATCTGTAATACTTGCACAATTATATAATATGCTGCTCCTGCATAAATTAAGCTATCAAAGCGGTCAATTACTCCCCCATGTCCAGGGAAAATTGTTCCAAAGTCTTTAATTTCAAATGTTCTTTTTAATTTTGAAGCAACTAAATCGCCTACTTGAACCATAAATGATAAGAACATTGATAGGAAAAATCCGGTTATTATTACAGCGATTAATTCTTGTGGATTGGAGTGATTAGATATCTTAAATAAGAAGATCATTAATACCCCAACTATACTTCCGCCAATTAATCCAGCAATTGCACCTTCAACACTTTTCTTTGGACTAATTTCAGGTGCTAATCTATTTTTTCCAAATTTAATTCCAAACAAATATGCAAATGTATCAGTAGCTAAAACGATTGAATATAGATAACCAAAACTACGACCACCTCTTAAAAATATAAGAGCATCATCTGGATCGAATGGTTCTAAGTAACGAATATTGATTACATAACCAAACATTAAGCCACAGTAAGCAACTGTAGTAATACATGCCATAATATCATAAGCAGTTGAATTTTTTGTAAATATTGTTATTAACATTATAATCAATATT
>DUVT01000218.1 GCA_012840905.1 Acholeplasmataceae bacterium | reverse complement strand
TAGTTGTAATTGAGACAATCTATAAAAGTAAGATTAAAAAGATGAAAGTTGTATTTGGAGGCCTAGTAGGGGGATTTATTGTTGTTTTTAGTTTGTTTTATAACAATTTTGACTTGTACCTAAAAATTTTTGGTGGAATCCTTATTTGTGTAGTTGGAATGGAAAAGCTTGAAGGGTTTAGAAATATAGCCAAATATTCGTCGTTTTACACGCTAAATTTGGCTTCTGTTGGGTTTGTTCAAGCGTTTGAGATAAATACTCATTACTTGGTATTTTTTGGTCTAACGGCAATTATTTTGCTTTACCTTGTAGAAAGTAATAAAAATTTAATCATATTTTTAAATCAACTAAAATATAATATTATTGTTAATTTCCATAAGACATCCTTAAGATTAGTGGGGTATTTGGATACTGGCAATTTTTCTGAGTATGATGGTTATCCAATAATTTATGTAAGTAGTAAATATTATCCTAAAGAGTTATTATTTAGAGATTATATAGATGTAAGGATAGCAACAGTAAATACAACTTCAAACTTAAAAGCTTATGAACCTGTTAGTTGCATTATAGAAGTTGGCAGGAAAAAGAAAGAAATTAAAGTATTAGTTGTATTTTGTGATTTGAAAAGTGTTGATTGTTTAATGAATGTAAAAATGTTGTTATGAGGGGGATAGATGTATGTTTATAAGGATTTTGAATTTTTTCAAACGATTATTATCACCTAGATCTTGTTATTATATAAATTCTTCAAACATTTTACCACCGCCACTTGATGAAGAGGCTGAGATGGAATGTTTAATTAAGGCAAGAGATGGGGATATGGAGGCTAGAAATAAGTTAATTGTTCATAATTTAAGACTAGTAGTGTATATTGCCAAGAAATTTGAATCTACAAAAATTAATATTGAAGATTTAATAAGTATTGGCTCAATGGGGTTAATTAAAGGTGTTCAAACTTTTAAATTAGAAAAAAATATAAAGCTTGCAACATATGCATCGCGTTGTATTGAAAATGAACTTTTAATGTATTTAAGAAAAACAAATAAAATGCGACAAGAAATCTCCCTTGATGAAGTATTAAATGTAGACAGTGAAGGAAATGAAATGATACTTGCGGATATACTTGCTGCAAACGAAGAAGAAGCATTAAGTGTAATGACTAAAGATGAAGATAGAAGAGAAATTTATGAAGCGTTAAATAAGCTTCCAAAACGCGAAAGAGAAATCATTATTATGCGCTTTGGTTTGTATGATAGAACACCTTTAACGCAAAAAGAAGTTGCTGATTTACTTGGAATATCACAATCTTACATCTCTAGACTAGAAAAAAGGATTATTGATAAGATGCGACATGAAATAGAATCAAAAGCAGCTATTTAATTAATTTTGTAATGAAAAAATGCATAAAAGTTATAAAAATTCACCAAGATAATATATGAATATATTTTATGGAGGTGGATTTTTTATGCGTAATCGGGTAGAAATAACAGGTGTGAATACGTCAGAATTAAAGACCATTCCAAATGAAAGAATGATGGAATTAATTAAACTTAGTCATGCAGGGGATGATAACGCCCGTGAAGAGCTTGTTATAGGTAACTTGAAACTTATTTTATCTGTTATAAAGAAGTTTCAACATCGTGGTGAAAATTTAGATGATTTATTTCAAGTTGGTTGTTTAGGTTTACTTAAAGCAATTGATAATTTTGATTTAAGTCACGGTGTTAGATTTTCTACTTACGCAGTACCAATGATTATTGGTGAGATTAGAAGATATTTAAGGGATAATTCTTCAATTCGTGTTAGTAGATCACTTAAAGATATCGCTTATAAAGCACTCC
>DUVT01000217.1 GCA_012840905.1 Acholeplasmataceae bacterium | reverse complement strand
GAAATTTACTTAGGTTTAAAAAAATTCAAAATTAAACTTAAATACGTATTACAAATTATTCAAGTTGGCCTACCTTCAATGATTATGAATGTAATTGGCTCACTTTCAAATATTTTCTTAAATAAGATTTTAACTTCTCATGATCCAAGTGAAGTTGCAAATGGTGTATTAGTTTCTTATACAAAACTCCAAAGTTTCGTTTTCATGCCTGTCTTTGGCCTAAACCAAGGTGGAATACCTATACTCTCATACAACTATGGAGCTAACATAAAAGAAAGATTTGTAAAAGCGCAGAAGGTTTTATATACATCTGCAGTTGTTATTATGGTATTTGGCTTTTTAATCTTCCAACTCTTCCCGCGTACCTTACTTAGCATCTTCTCACCATCAAGTGATCTTATAAGTATGGGCGAAGGAGCATTAAGGCGAATAAGCCTAGCATTTATCCCTGCAGGAGTTGCAATAATTACAACCATAACATATCAATCGCTCGGGAAAGGCTTCGTTGCATTAATAATGTCAGTATCAAGACAAGCACTACTATTAATTCCTCTAGCTTATATGTTAGGACAAATTGGAGGAATCGATTCAGTATGGTATGCATTCCCGATTGCGGAAGCAATAATAGCAATAGTCTTTTCAATAATTCTTGTTGGTGTTGTGAAAAAAGCTTTTATGCTAAAAAGTAAAGAAGGTGTTATAAATGGATAAAGCAATCTTAGTTGCTGTAAATGATCAAAATTTAAACTTATCTGAAGAGATCGAAGAGTTAAAAAGTTTATGTTATGCTTGTGGAATAGAAATAATTGATGAAGTTATCCAAAACTTAGATCGCCCAAACCCAACTACCTATGTTGGTAAAGGTAAACTTGAAGAAGTAAAAATTGCACTTAACTCTCATGAAGTAACTCTAGTCATTACTAATGATGAATTAAGTCCAGCACAAATTTCAACTTTAGAAAAACAATTAGACTGTGATGTGTTTGACAGAACATTTATAATTCTTGAAATCTTTCGTAGACGGGCCCAAACTAAAGAAGCTCTTTTACAAGTAGAACTAGCAATACACAAATACCAATTACCACGTTTAGTCGGTTCAAGAAAAGGTCTTTCAAGACAACGTGGTACTGGTGGTGGTTTTGCTAGGGGCCGTGGTGCAGGTGAGATGAAACTTGAACTAGAACGTAGAGAAATCTATGATCGAATGGCATTTATAAAAAGAGAGTTAGCAAACCTCACAAAACTAAGAAAGCAGCAAAGAGTAAAACGTAAAAAAAACGAAATGAAAACTGTTGCTTTAGTAGGTTATACTAACTCTGGTAAATCATCAACTTTAAACGGATTACTAAAGTATTCAATTCTACCTAAAAAAGAAGTTTTTGAAAAAGATATGCTCTTTGCAACTCTTGAAACAGCAACAAGAGCAATTAAAACTAAGAACAACTTAAACTTCTTATTAACAGATACTGTTGGGTTTGTAAATAAATTGCCTCATCAACTAATTGAAGCTTTTAAATCAACTTTAGAGGAAATCAAAGAAGCTCATTTAATTGTACATGTTGTTGATGCAGCAAATCCAAAATTTGAAGAACAAGTCAAAACAACAAATCAAGTATTAAAAGAAATTGGTATAAAAGATATCCCTATGATCTATGCATTTAATAAAATAGATTTAGTAAATGGAAGTTTTTACATTCCGCCTGAATATTCAAATGCAATTACTATCTCTGCAACAAATGACATCAACCTTGATAAACTACTTGATTTTATTGAAGAAAATTTATTTAAGTCCTATTATGAAGTTGAAATTAAACTTCCATATGAAAAAAGTAATCTAATAAATACCATTAGGGAAAATGCAATAATTATTAATTATGAAGAAACTCCTGAATGTTATTTAATAAAGGCAAAACTTCCTGATTACTTATTTGAACAATTAAAAGATTATATAGAATTATAAAAAGGTGAAAATTAATTTTCACCTTTTTTATTATCCTATTTATTAATTTCAAAGTTATCTTTTAATAACAATCTATAAACAATTTCTTTATCAAAATCAGCAAACTCTAAAAATCTAATGCGGGAAAATTGATGCCACTCATATTTTTTTAGATTGATTTCTTCATCTAAAGTAATTAAATAACAATAATAAACTTCTTTGTTTTTACTATCAACATACTCTCCATACATAGTAACATCACTAATTCTGCCATTATAGCGCTCTACTAACCTTTTTATCTCTTCATCATGGAATTTTCCTTTTTTAAGCCTGATATTCATTCCAGAATAGGTTTGTTTAGTTTGTTTAAGTAAATACTCACCTTTATATTCAAACAGCAAATAGAGATATTCTTTATAATGAGCCCTACTAATTCTTTCTACTTTTTTGTTGGAATAATGGTTATATTTTTTAAATTGATTTTTTCTAGTTTTACCAACTGTCTTAATAAGTGAGTAAAGCGCAAATATAGCACTTGAACCTATATACGAAAAATATCTATATGGACTATAAATTGTATTTGTATTTTTATCGTATAAATAAGCTAAGTAAAATAGTACACTAATACCTAAACTAATAAAAAATAAAATATAATACTTTTTACTATAACTTAAATTACTTAACGCT
>DUVT01000216.1 GCA_012840905.1 Acholeplasmataceae bacterium | reverse complement strand
GGTAGACAAAGTTCAATCAAATCCTTGATTGATCGTTTAAAGAAAACTATACAAAATCCTGAAGAACAAATTATCTACATCTCCCATGGCGATTGTTTGGAAGAAGTTGAAAAAATTAAAGAGAAAATTAAAAATGAACTTAATCCTAAAGAAATTGTTATTAACTATATAGGTCCTGTAATTGGTAGTCATTCTGGGCTTGATACAATTGCAATCTTTTATTTAGGCAATGACCGTTTTCTTAATTACTAATTTATAAAACTTTTTATTACTAAATCATTATAAAAATGTTATAATAAATTTAGACAGATTGAAAATTCGCCTCATATTTCGTTTTGTGGGTAAATGCATAATTAGGAGCCAACCTATAATAAAACGATTTAAAACGAAATTTGAGGCTTATTTATTGAAAACGAGGTAAAAAATGTATAAGAAGTATATTAGAGATGAAAAGCAAGCAATACTTGATCAATTAGCTAAATTTATAATAGAAGGTAATGATCCAAAAGAGTTTTATTTAGAAAATAAAGAAGCTTTACAAGATTTAACTCCTTTTGAAGTATTTAATATTTATGCATTTTTAAATGATTATCTGCCAACTGATGAAATTATTAAAATTGCAGGGAAGTTAGTAAATCTCTTTCGCAATGGACTTACTAATTTTAATTGGAATAAAAACCAAAAACAAATCAAGAAATTACTTTCTGAAGGAAAAGCGATTAAAAATAAGTTCAGTGATTTTAAAGAGTGTGTGAAAGCAAGTGATTTTGAAAAATTAAAAGTTGAAATTAAGATTGGTGTAGAACTTAAAAAAAGATTTTTTAAAATGCAAAATGTAATCTTTTCTCAATTAGAAAGTAAAAATATTAATCCTAAACCTTTACAGGTTATGTGGAATTTACATGATAAAGCATTAGAACTTCAAAAACAAATAGAAAAAGCAATTATTAATAATGATAAAGAAATAAACACCTTATTAGGTAAATATTTCTTTTTAGTTTTAGGAATTATTGAAAAAGAAGAACTATTACTTTTACCTGCACTTTCCACAGTTTTAACTGATGATGAATTAAATAAATTAGAAAGAGAGCTTGATAGTTATGGTTATGCTTTTATTAGTGATGCAAAACAACAAGATTTTCTTGCAGAAGCAAAAAGTGGTGAATATTTATTTGTTAGTGAACAAGGTAGCTTAACACTTGATGAGTTAATCGGAATATTAAGTCAAGTTGGTGATATTACCTTTGTAGATAGTAATAATAAAGTAAAGTTTTTTAATACACCACATGGACACTTTATGCGATCAACTTCAATTATTGGTAGAGATGTTAGAAATTGTCACCCAAGTAAATCGATTCATATTGTAAATGAAATTATTGATAAGTTTAGAAGTGGTGAAGAAAATAAAGTTGATTTTTGGATCAATTTTAAAGGTAGATTAATTTTAATTTCTTATTTTGCAATCAGATATAAGAAAAATGAGTATCTTGGAGTCATGGAGTTAACACAAGACATAACTGAGATTAAAACTATTGAAGGTGAAAAACGAATCTTAGATTTCAAAAAGTAAATTTTTAATACTACTCAAAATACTATGGTATAATAAATATGTAAATACAAATAAGGAGAGTAAGTAAAATGGTTAAAGTTGGTATGCAGGCTCCAGGTTTTACACTTATGGACCATAAAAATAAACAAGTTAGTCTAAGTGATTTTTTAGGTAAAAAAGTAGTTGTTTACTTTTATCCTAAAGATGATACTCCAGGTTGTACAAGGCAAGCATGTGCGTTTAGGGATGCTTATGAAGGCTTTAAAGAAAAAGATGTTGTTGTAATTGGAATCAGTAAAGATGATATTGAAAGTCATGTAAAATTTGCTGAAAAGTATAATTTACCATTTATTTTACTTGCTGATCCTGAACTACAAGCAATTGAAGCTTATGGTGTATGGCAAGAAAAAACTATGTTTGGTAAAAAGTCTATGGGTGTTGCTCGTTCTACATTTGTTATCAATGAAGAAGGCAAAGTAATTAAAGTGTTTAAAAAAGCAAATCCAGATACAAATGCTAGTGAAATTTTAGAATTTTTAAATCAATAAAACAAGTAGGCAAATTGCCTACTTAGTTTTTTATTTTGAGATATAATTTTGTAAGAGCCCGTTTTTCTATTCGGGAAACATAACTTCTAGAGATATTAAGTGACTTTGCAATTTCCCTTTGTGTTTCAACTGGCCCGCCATGAAGACCAAACCTTCTTGAGATTATATCAAGTTCACGTTCAGTTAAGATTGTTAAAGCTTCGTTGATAGTTTTAACTTTTTCTTCAAAAACTAGTTTTTCAAAAGCACTTTTTGAAGGATCTTCAATTACATCATAAAGTTGGATTTCATTACCATCTTTGTCTGAACCGATTGTTGAATATAACCAAGTTGTTTGACGTTTCCTTTTTGAAGAACGTAAAAACATTAAAATTTCATTTTCGATACATCTAGCAGCATAAGTTGCAAGTTTAGTTTTTGCATCAAAGTTATAAGTATCAACTGCTTTAATTAGTCCAAATGCACCAATTGAAAGTAAATCTTCTCTATCTTCACGAGTGTTTTCAAACTTTTTTACAATATGCGCAACAAGTCTTAAATTATGTTCAATTAATTTGTTACGCGCTTCCTCATCACCTTTTTGTAATAATTCTAGGTACTTTTGCTCTTCTTCAGGTGATAATACTTCTGGATAACTTTGGGAGTTAACAGTTCCTAAAATAGGTAATAATAACATAGATAATAAGTATATCATTAAAATTCTCCTTTTATGTTTAGACTTTTTTATCTATTTTTGATATAATAACTAAATGGAGGAAAAGGTAGATATGTTTTTTAAAATTAAACATTTTATTCCCTATGATTGTTATAAAACAGTTTTCGACATTGACTATAATAAATTATATGAAGACGGTAAACGAATAATACTAATGGACATTGATAATACTTTAATTCCTTATGATGTTAGTGAACCTAGTGAAGAATTAAAAAAATTAATTAATGAAATAATAAATATAGGTTTTCGAATTATATTTATTTCGAATAATCATAAACGTCGTGTAAAGCCATTTGCAGACTTATTTGATTCACCATATGTTTATAGTGCTTGGAAGCCGTTAAAGAAAGGTTATAGAAAAGCTCTTAAACTTACAAAGCATGAACATTTGGATGAAATTATTGCGATTGGCGATCAAGTTATGACCGATGTTTTAGGTGCTAATAAGGTTGGAATTAAATGTATATTAGTAAAACCATTAAAGATTGTTAATGAAAAGTGGTATACTAAATTAAATAGAAGAATTGAAAATCGAATAATTAGAAAATTAAAGAAAAATCATTATGAGGAATATTTGAAAATAAAGGAACTTAAGGATTTATGAGAGAAAAATGTGCTGGTTGTGGTGCAAAAATCCAAACTACTAATCCTGAAAAAATTGGTTATATCAAAAAAGAAGTTTATGAACGTAGTCAAGGTGAATTTTACTGTGAACGTTGTTATAAACTAATTCATTATAACCAAAATACTAAAGTTGAAATTTCTGAGTCAGAATTTATCGAAAATATTAAAAAAATAAATAATAAAGATGTTTTAATTGTGAATGTAGTTGATATTTTTGATTTAGAAGGAACTTTAGTTGAAAATATAAGAAGTTATTTTCCAACTCAAGATATTCTCATTGTTGCAAATAAATTTGATCTATTTTTAGATTCTGTAAAAGTATCAAGGATTAAAGCATATTTAGAAGATTATCTAAAAAAACTAAATATTAACCAAAAAGCAACAATTATAGTTTCGAGTTTTAATAAACAGGATATCAGAAGATTAGTAAATGAAATTGAGAGATTACAAGCTGGAAGTGATGTTTACATGTTTGGTTATACAAATGTTGGAAAATCATCACTAATAAATGCAATTTTAAGTTTCATAAAAGAAAGGAAACAAAAAATTACTGTTTCCAGTGCCCCTTCTACAACCCTCGATTTTATCGAAATTCCCCTTTTAAATAATACTAAACTATATGATATGCCAGGAATAGTTAATCCTAAACAATTATCATATTATTTAGAGAGGACAAATTTAAATTTAATTTTACCTAAAAAACAAGTTAAACCTAAAATTTATCAATTAAATCCTGGACAAACTTTATTTTTAGGTGGAGTTGCAAAAATAAATTTTATTGAGGGTAAGCGTTCATCCTTTATTGTTTATGCATCAAATAATTTAGTAATTCATAGAACAAAATATGAAAATGCTAAATCTTTTTATGATAAACATAAAGATGATATTTTAAAAATTCCAAGTCCAAGCGAAAGAGAACTTTTGGGTAATTTTAAAGAGTATAACTTTAAAGTAACCGAAGCTGAAAAAATAGATATTACTATTAGTGGCTTGGGTTTTGTAACTATTGTAGGAAATGCAGAAATTACATTAGAAGCTTTTGAAAAATTAAAAGTTGGAGAGAGGAAAGCGATAATTTGAGTCTATTTTCAGTAGATAAATATAAAGAATTATTAAAAGCAAAATATGAAAAAGCAAATAATCCAAGAAGTGAAGCAAGATACTTACATAGCCTAAGTGTGGGTAGAAAAGCTGTAGAGATTGTACAAAGATTCAATTTCGACTGTGATTTGAAAAAAATCGAAATTGCAGGAATCCTTCATGATTATGCAAAGTTTGAACCGCTTGAAAGATATGAAGAGATTGTAAAAAGATATAATTTAGACCCTAGTATCTTAAATGAAAACTATAAGATCCTACACTCACTGTTAGGTGACTATATAGTAAGAGAAGAATTGGGTATTGAAGATAAGCAAATATTAAATGCAATTAAATACCACACAACTGGTTCACTTGAAATGGATAGATTTGCGGAAGTGATATATGTTGCTGATCTTGCTGAGGATTTAAGAACTAAAGAAGGTTTAAAGCGAATGCAGGAACTAGCAAAAATAAACTTTTATGAAGCGATGTTAGAAAAAATCAAATTTAGTTTAGAAAAAGTTCCGAATGATTTAAATCGAGCTTTATATGAAAAATATAAAAAATACGTAACGGAGGTATAATGGATTTATTAAAAAAAGTTGTTACAACCTTAAATGAAACAAAACTAGAAAATTTAAAAATTTATGAAACTAAAAACATAACTCCATTTTTCGATTATGCTGTAATTGTAACTGCGAATTCTTCAAGACAAGTAGTTGCAACAGTGGATCGTTTAAGAAAAGCAGCAGAAGAAGCTAACCTTACAATTCGAGGTATTGAAGGCTTAGAGGGCGGATTATGGGTTTTAGTTGATTATAATCAAATAATCGTAAATATTTTTATCGAAGAAGAAAGAAGTCGCTATGATCTAGATAAATTATGGCGAACACTTCCTCAAGTTGATCCAAATTCTTTATAATAAAATTAAATAAATTTGGTTATAATAATCTTGGTGATTATTATTAATAATAAGGAATTTTTTATCATTAAAGAAGGAAATGAATATAAAATCTATCTTCCAAATTTGAAATTTAAAAAAAGAAGAAAGAAAAAGAAAAATGTAGAATCCGAAATTAGTTTGGAGCTTTTACACGAAATGAATAGTAAATAAGTATAATTACCTATACTCAATTCATATAATGGTATAGGTGAAGTAAATGTTACTTGGTGATTTACAAGCTAAAGATGTTGTTAATGTTGTTGATGGCAGTAAATTAGGTAGAATTTCAAATTTAGAGATAGATCCTGTAAATGGTAAAATTTTATCAATTACAGTACAAAATAATTTACGCTTTGTTAATCTATTCACAGGTAATAATAATATTGTTATTCCTTGGAATCAGATTGTAAAAATAGGTGGCGAAGTAATAATAGTAAATTATAATAATAACTACTAAATATGGTAAAAACAAAACAAGTTGAAAGACTTGTTTTTTTTCTTAACTTTTAAAAACACCTATGTTATAATAAATTTAGATTTGGAGGATATATATGGATTGTGTATTTGGAATTGATATTGGTGGAACTGATGTCAAAATTGGAAAGTTTTACGAAAATGAATTAGTATACAAAACAACAATTAAAACTAATAGAGAAGATGATGGAAGACACATCTTAAATGATATATTCAAAAAAATTGATGAATTACTCGAAGGAGATAATTTAATAGGAATAGGAATTGGGGTTCCTGGACCTGTACTTAATAATTCTATCGTAAGTTCAAAAAACTTAGGCTGGGATGAAGTTGATGTCTTGAATATTGTAAAAGAAAAATATCCAAATGTTGAAGTAGTAATATTAAATGATGCCAATGCAGCTGCTGTTGGCGAAATGGCTAAAGGTGGAGCAGTCGATTACCACAGTTTTTTATTTATAACTCTCGGAACAGGTATCGGAGGTGGAATCATTGTAGATGATGAATTAATCGAAGGCGATACAGGTTCAGCAGGAGAAATAGGTCACATAAGAGTTGGGTTTAATAATGAACGTTTATGTAAATGTGGATTATACGACTGCGTTGAACAATACTCCTCTGCAACTGGCATTGTAAAAACTGCAAACAACCTTAGAATTGGTAGAGAAACTAAATTAAATGAAATAGAAGTAACATCAAAAAATATTTTTGATCTTGCAAAGATTGGTGATGAGGTAGCGCTTGAAGCTGTTAATAACTTTATTGAAAAGTTAGCTACCGCACTTGCTGCTGTAACAAATACTGTTAACCCAGAAGCAATTGTTGTTGGTGGCGGGGTTAGTAAAGCAGGAGATTTTCTAATTAAACGATTGGAGAAACGTTTTAATGAACTTTGTTTCTTCAGCGTTCGTGGAACAAAGTTTGCTCTTGCAAAGTTAGGTAACGATGCAGGTATGTATGGAACTAATTATATGGTGAGGAAGAAGCTAAATGAACATAAAAAAGTATAGTACAAATAAAATTGGTACTAATTGTTATCTTGTAGAACATTTAGGTAAATGTATTGTAATTGACCCTTGTGTTAAATATGAAGACATATTTCAAGATGAATCCTTGGAACTTGTAGCTGTATTTATTACTCATGGTCATTTTGATCATATTGATCAATTACACACTTATTTAAATAAAGGTATAAAATTTTATATGCATATGAATGCATATAATAAATTGCTTGATCCAAATAAAAATGTTTCCGCATTCACTGGATTTCCTATTTTCTATAATTTGGATAAAGAAGAAGTTATATTTGTAGAAGATAAAGAAGAGATAAATTTAATTGGTAAAACAATTGAAATAATGTATACACCAGGACATACGGATTGTTCAATAATGTTAATTATTGATGATTCTATCTTTAGCGGGGATATGGTCTTTAGAGGTAGTATTGGTAGGTACGATTTATATAGTGCTTCATATTTAAGTATTATGGAATCGATTGAAAAAATAAAACAGTTAACAAAAAACTATACTATTTATCCAGGTCATGGAAATAAAACTAGCCTTGAATTCGAAAGGCAAAATAATCCGTATTTTAGGTGAAATGATGTTTAAAATTCTTACAAAAGAAATCTTAAATCCACAAGTTACGTTAATGGAAATTGAAGCTCCTGAGATTGCAAAAAAAGCAAAAGCAGGTCAGTTTATTATTTTAAGAGTTGATGAAAAAGGTGAAAGAATTCCTCTTACAATTGCAGACACTGATGTTAATAGAGGAAGTGTTACATTTATCTTTCAAGTAGTTGGCCTAACTACAAAAAAGCTAAATCTATTGAATCAAGGTGAATACTTACTTGACTTTGTTGGTCCGCTTGGAAGAGCTTCGGAAATGGAAGGTTTAAAGGATGTACTAGTTGTTGGTGGTGGAGTAGGTAGTGCTATATGTTTACCGCTTGTAAAAGCATTAAAAAATCAAGGAACTAATGTTGATGTTATTTTAGGTTTTAGGAATAAAGAATTAATAATTTTAGAAGAAAAATTTAAGAAGTATGCAAATAAAATAACTATTGTTACTGATGATGGTAGTAATGGGAAAAAAGGTTTCGTTACTGACTTTTTAGATGAAATCTTGACTAGTAAAAAATATGATCAAACCTTTGCAATT
>DUVT01000215.1 GCA_012840905.1 Acholeplasmataceae bacterium | reverse complement strand
GTCTTAACGTTTTAAACTTACTTTCTGTAACTTGAATAAATTCTAATTTATTTTTCATTTATACTACCTCTCTTTTTATTATTTTCCTTTTGCACTACTATTATAGCAAAGACATAACAAATAAAATTTGACCTAAGTCAAAAATTGAAAATAAAACAAAAAAAATTTATATCACATGGATATAAATTTTTATATAAATATTAACTTCTTATGAAGATTTGAGTAAAGTAGAGTTGCCCACTACTTGGGTCTCTTGCAACACCTACACCGATTTTATTATAATTTCGGTTTAAAATATTTGCCCTATGACCACTTGATGCCATCCAGGTATTCATTACCTGTTGGGCAGTTCTTTGGCCATATGCTATATTTTCTGCTGCAGCAGTAAACCTAATTCCAAATGATCTCAACATTTGAAATGGACTTCCATAGACCGGAGAATTATGGAAGAATTTATCATTATCAATCATATCTTGAGATTTAAATCTTGCAACCCTTGATACTTCCCAATCTTCTTCTAATGCGGGTATTCCTTGATTAGCTCTTTCTTGATTTACTAATCTGATTATTTCTTGTTCAAGCGAGCGAAAATTTGACTCCGAAGGGATGTTAATAACTTGCCCTGGATAGATAACATCAGGGTCTGAAATTTGCGGATTTGCATTAATTAACTCCATAACTCCGACTTGATGTAAACTTGCAATTTTCCATAATGTGTCTTTTTGACGAACTACATATGTTTCATTTCTTAAATAATTCATACTATAATATATGCATTCACCCAAATATTTGCCACATTTGGAAAATCACTCTTTATAGTAACTGTTCATCATTTATTACTAATTTAAACTTTAATCCTAAAAACTGTGATGCCTTTCTACATAAAAGCATTCTTCCTAAAAATATTTCAAAATAATCCATAATTTTAAAATGTTCTGTATCAATCTTTAAATATAAAATTGCATCCTTTTCTTCTTTATCAACAATTAACTTCGATGATAAAACTGAATAATTCACACGATCATGGATATCAAAGTTTGCAACATCACGATTTCTTACTCTTGTTCTTCTAACATCTGACTTATCAGCTAAAATTAATGCTGCAGCAACAGCATTAACCGGAACAGCTGTTTCCTCATCATGATTACCAATAGCAGAAATTACAGTTGCAATCTCCTCTACATCCATTCCTAGTTTGTCTAAAATTCTAAAAGCCATAACTGCACCACTTTGTGCATGATCTGCACGGTTTATTACATTTCCAATATCGTGCATAAAACCAGCAATTTGTGCAAGTTCTTGAGTTCTCTCATCATAGCCTAAAATTTCTAAAATCTCTTTCGCTTGTTTTGCTACTTTAGTAACATGGGCAAACGAATGTTCAGTATATCCAAGTGCTGTTAATACTTCATCTGCTTTTTCAATATACGTTCTAATTTCTTTGTTGTTTTTAATATCTTTAAATTTAACCATATCCATCCTCTATTCTTATTTATTTTATTGATATATTTTCATACTTATATCATATCACATTTATAATTAATTATCACAAGATTACAACAAAAAACAAGAACTCATTTGTTCTTGTTTTTTCTATTTGAACTATTTCTATAATTCCTTTAAAATAGCTTGTTTTTTTGTCTCGTATTCTTCTGAACTAATAAGTCCACTTTTATATATATCTTCCAGTTGAACTAATCTTTCTTTTATACTTAAACCAGCATCTAAGTTAACTCCAAATTTAATTTCATCAATTGCTTCTGAGTCATAACTAGCAAATAAATTGTTTAAATCATCTTGCATTAAAACAATTGCAACTATATTAAATCCAAGTAGGGATAAAATTAAATATATAATACTATTATCACTTGAATAATGTAGTTTATGTTTTTTATAATTTGCTAATTCTTTTTCTCTTGCATACATAAAGTAAACCATGTAAAACGGAACAAATATACAAAGTAAAAATTCTTTTGTTACATCAAGAGATTTATTAAACCGCTTTAATGCTTTTATAACTCTATAGCGCCAAATAATTCCATATATACCAAAAGTTATGAAAACAAATAAAATTGACTTTCCGATGTTTACATAGTAATCATAAGTATCAAAAGAAAGAACCTAAACCAAAGGATTTAATTCCAGATGATCTCTCAGAAAAAGATAAATTGCTTAGAGAGAATGAACTAT
>DUVT01000214.1 GCA_012840905.1 Acholeplasmataceae bacterium | reverse complement strand
GAAGCTGCACGTATTGCAATGACTCGTTATATGAAACGTGCTGGTAATGTATGGATTAGAATATTTCCACATATGGCATATACTAAGAAACCTCTTGAAGTACGTATGGGTGGAGGTAAAGGATCTCCTGAAGGATTTGTAGCTGTAGTTAAAAAAGGTACAATTATGTTTGAAGTAGGCGGTATTGATGAGAAAACAGCAAGAGAAGCTCTTCGTCTTGCAGCTCACAAACTACCAGTTACTACAAAGTTTGTAAAGAAAGTGGTGAAAGATAATGGCTAAGAAAGAAAAGAAAGTTGAAAAAGTTGTTAAAGAAACTGAAGCTGATAAAATCAGAAAGTTAGATGAAGCCACTATTCAGGAGAAGATTAAGGAATTAAAACAAGAATTATTTAATTTAAGATTCCAAGCTGCTGTAGGAAAACTTGAGAATACAGCTCAACTTGGTAAAACAAAAAGACAAATAGCTCGTATGAAAACCGTTCTTACAGAACGTGAACGCGCGAATGCTCTTAAATAAGGAGGCATATCATGGAAAGAAATAATAGAAAAGTTTATACAGGAAAAGTAATTTCTGATAAAGAAGATAAGACTATCAAAGTAGCGGTAACTACTTACCGTCGTCACAGATTATATGGTAAGCGCGTTGAACAGACTACAAAATTGACTGCACACGATGAAAACAATGAAGCAAGAGTAGGCGATGTAGTTAAAATAATGGCAACTCGTCCATTATCTAAACTAAAGCATTTCCGCTTAGTGCAAATTGTTGAACGTGCTGAGCAAGTCTAAGGAGGTTAGCAAGTTATGATTCAACAAGAAACAAGACTTAAAGTTGCGGATAACTCTGGTGCTAAAGAAATACTTACAATTAAAGTATTAGGTGGTACTGGACGCAAATATGCAAATATTGGCGACACTATTGTTGCAACAGTTAAAAGTGCTACTCCTGGTGGAACTGTGAAAAAAGGTGAGATAGTTAAAGCAGTTATCGTTAGAACAAAAACAGGATTAAGAAGAAATGATGGCTCATACATCAAATTTGATGATAATGCAGCTGTAATCATTAGAGAAGATAAAACACCAAGAGGTACTCGTATCTTTGGACCTGTAGCTCGTGAGCTTCGTGAGAAAGATTATATGAAAATAATCTCACTTGCTCCAGAGGTTCTATAAGGAGGAAAATTATGTTTATTAAAAAAGGTGATACAGTTAAAGTTATAGCTGGAAACAGTAAAGGTAAAATTGGTAAAGTACTACACGTTGACAAAAAAGCAAATCGTGTAATTGTAGAAGGTGTTAATATCGTTTCAAGACATACAAGACCTTCAAATGCACACCCAGATGGCGGAATCATCAAAATGGAAGCTCCAATTCATGCTTCAAATGTACAATTCTATGATACAAAAGCTGAAGTAACAAGCAGAATTGGTCATAAAATTGTTGATGGTAAAAAAGTTCGCTATGCTAAAAAAACTGGGAATGTGCTAGATTAATGGGAGGCATGAATATGAATCGTGTACTAAAAAATTATTTAGAGAATGTTAAACCTGCTTTAATGAAGAAGTTTAATTACAAATCAGTTATGCAGGTTCCAAAACTCGAAAAGATAGTAGTAAATATGGGAGTTGGCGATGCGATCCAAAACTCTAAATTAATTGATGCAGCTGTTGAAGACTTAACACAAATCACTGGACAAAAACCAGTAGTTACTAGAGCTAAGAAATCAATTGCAGCATTCAAATTACGTCAAAATGTAGCAATTGGATGCAAAGTAACTCTTAGAGGGGAAAGAATGTATCAATTCTTTGATAAATTGATTACAATTTCTTTACCACGTGTTCGTGACTTTAGAGGTCTAAACAAAAATTCATTTGACGGCCGTGGAAATTATACACTAGGCGTTAAAGAACAATTAATTTTCCCAGAAATTAACTATGATAAAGTAGTTAAAGTTCGTGGGATGGACATTGTGATCGTTACAACTGCTAAAACAGATGAGGAAGGCAGAGAGTTATTAACATTACTCGGAATGCCTTTCAGAAAGTAGTAAAGGAGTAACTATGGCTAAAAAATCATTAATAGTTAAAAGTAAACGTAAACCGAAGTTTAAAGTAAGAAGTTATACACGTTGTGAGAGATGTGGAAGACCACATGCTGTATTTCGCAAATTCAAATTATGCCGTATCTGCTTTAGAGAATTAGCGCACAAGGGAGAAATTCCTGGCGTTACTAAAGCTAGTTGGTAATTAAATATTGGAAGGAGGCCATCTAAATGGTAATGACTGATCCAATTGCTGATATGCTTACACGTATTCGAAATGCAAATCAAATGAAGCATGAGTATGTTGAGATTCCAGCATCAAAAATCAAGTTCGAAATTTTAAAAGTAATTAAAGAAGAAGGTTACATTTATGATGTTGAGTTTATCCCAAATGATAAACAAGGCGTTTTAAAAGTAACTATGAAGTATACAGAAAATAAAGAGAGAGTAATCAGAGGTTTAAAGAGAATTTCTAAACCTGGATTACGTCAATTTGCAAAAGCAAGCGAGTTACCTAAAGTATTAAATGGTTTAGGTATTGCAATTGTTTCAACATCAAACGGAGTTATGACTGATAAAGAAGCTAGAAAACAAAATTGTGGCGGCGAAGTCATGGCATATGTTTGGTAGAAGGAGGAAGAAAGATTATGTCACGTATTGGTAATAAACCTATCAAACTACATGAAGGAGTTACAGTTACAGTTAACGAAGATAACTTTGTAGTTGTTAAGGGACCTAAAGGTG
>DUVT01000213.1 GCA_012840905.1 Acholeplasmataceae bacterium | reverse complement strand
TTTGTTTATAGAATTTATCAAAAATATGATAAAGAGCATAAGTCAGCATTTGATCTACAGTACTATCGTGAATTACCACAAGATTATAGTCCTGCAGAAATGAGTTATTTATATCATTTCAAACGTATCAACAATGAAGATTTGACTGCAACAATTCTAGATTTAATTAGAAGAAAATACTTGGTGTTAGATACTTTGGGTGAAAGAGTTACTGAAAAAAATCCTAATTTCAAACTTATTAAAAACCCAAATCCAGATCCAAACGATACTTTACTTCCACATGAAGCCCATGTATTAAAATGGTTTATAGATATTGTTGGTGATGGTAGTGAAGTAACTTTAAGACAAATAGAAGAATATCCAAAAGGTAATGTTACAAAGGCAAAAACTTTTGATCAAAACGCAAAAGATTTTGTAAGGCTTGCAAAATTGGCGGGCGAAAAGCATGATTTTTTTGACGATGTTAATAAGAGTGGCGCTTATAGCTATGTTATTATTCCAATAGTCTATTTGTTTATTACACTCTTTGTAAAAAATATTTACAATATCACAATAGGTTTTACTGTAGTAACTTGCCTCGCAATTATCTTTGGGCTAATATTATATATAGCAAATATAAAAAGACGTAGTGTTAATGGAAATGAAGATTATGTTAGATGGAGGGCTTTCAAAAACTTCTTAGAAGATTTTGGAAGAATGGAGGATTATCCAATGCCTGGTATCGTAATTTGGGAACATTACTTAGTATATGCAACTTCTCTAAAGATTGCAGACAAGGTAATGGAACAATTAGAAGTAAGACTTCCAAGCATTGAAGAAGTAGAAGGATTTAATCAATCAACATTTATTGGGTTTGGTTACCGTTATTACGGATTTAGATTAGGTTATACTTTTGGTAGAATTAATAGTACAATTAATACCGCTAGAATGAATTCTGTTAAAACCATAACATCACATACCGCAAGTTCAGTTGGACTAGGCGGAAGAGGTGGTGGCTTTGGTGGTGGATCATCATTCGGTGGAGGTGGCGGCGGATTTAGAGGCCGCTAGAAAGGATGGGAAAAATGTTTTTACTTTCTACTGGAGCTATTATAGGAATAGTTACTGCTGTTGTTGTAGTACTTTTAATCTTTTGGTTAATTGGAGTATACAACAAGTTAGTTGAATTAAGAAATAAAGTTAGAAATGGTTGGAGTCAAATCGATGTTCAATTAAAACGTAGATTTGATTTAATTCCGAATCTTGCAGAAACTGTAAAAGGTTATGCTAGCATGGAAAAAGAAATCTTTGATCAGTTTGCAAAAGCTAGAGGTTTATATGCTCAAGCTGCACAAACTGGAAATGTAGAACAAGCAGCTGAAGCTAATGCAACATTAGGTGGAACATTAAGTCGCTTACTTATGGTTCAAGAAAGATATCCTGAATTAAAAGCGAATACTAATTTCCAAGATATGATGAGACAATTAAAAGATACAGAAGATAAGATTTCATTCACACGTCAATTTTATAATGATACAGTGTTAGCATACAATAACAAGATTGAAGTATTTCCTAATAATATAGTTGCTTCAATGTTTAAATTCGAAGCTGCGCAATTCTTTGAAGTTAAAGATGAAGCTCAAAGAGAAGTGCCAAGAGTAAAATTTTAGATAATAAAAAAGTATCATCCTAATTTTGGGATGATACTTTTTAATTGTGTGCCAGGAATGTTTAATATCTAGGGAGTGATAGTCTCCTACACGGGAAGATGTCAAACGAAGTGTTAGCCAAAGACAAGGTGGTTATCGTGAGGTAATAGCTGAAGGAAGTTGAAGGCAAAATCTTGACTCGGGGAACACGAATCTCATCAGGCTACTATTATGGGTAAGGTTACAATAC
>DUVT01000212.1 GCA_012840905.1 Acholeplasmataceae bacterium | reverse complement strand
TATAAATTTATTTGGAAATTTTAATTCTTTTAATGACTTAGTAACATCATCAATATCTGAATTTAAATAAAGTAATGAAACTTTAGTAACTAAATCATTACTTACTTCATCTATTACATTTATATGCATATTACTAAGTCTAAATTTAAAGATATATTTTTCAAGTAAAGCTTTATATTCAATTAATATTTGTTTTACATTTTTCCCAACTAATAATTTAGATAGTTCTACATTTATTCTTTCTTTTGAAACTTTTTTAAGTAAAGGAAAATATTTCAAAACCGCATTTTTTGTAGCCTTTTCAATTTCAAAATCTAGGGTAGATGCAAATCTAAGTGCTCTTAAAATTCTTAGTGGGTCTTCTGTGAATCGTTCTTCTGGTTTTCCGATTGCTTTTATTATTTTATTTTCTAAATCATTAATACCATTATGTAAATCTAAAAACTTGCGATTAAAGCAAATTGCATTAATTGTAAAGTCACGTCTTGCAAGATCACTCTTAATATTTTTAATAAATGTAACTTTACTTGGACGACGAAAATCAATGTATCCTTCTTCTTCGCGATAAGTTGTAATCTCAAGTAATTTATGATCAATCATAACAGTAACTGTACCGTGTTTAATCCCAGTATCAATAGTAAAATAATTAGCAAAAACTTGTTTTATTTCTTCTGGAGTTGCGTTTGTAGAAAGGTCGTAGTCGGATGGAGTTTTACCAAGCAAATAATCTCTTACTGCTCCACCTACAACATATACTTCATAATTATTAGTTTCTAAAAGGTTAATTGCTTTTAAGACATAATCAGGTAATTTCATCATACCAACTCCATATCTATATAAAAATTATATCATATTATTGCCTATTTTAAAAGATTATCAATCAGCAAGAGAATTAACTTTTTCTCACTTATTGAATATGGTATAATAAAAAAAGGAGGTTTTATTTATGAAGAAAAGATTACTAAATACGAAGAATCTATCTGAACTAAGAAAAGTTCTAGCCACACTTCATCCGGCAGACTTGGCGACTGTCTTTCCAAAACTTAAATCCCAAAAAAGATTACAAATTTATCAAGCTATGCCAAATGAAGAACTGGCCACACTTTTTTCTTACTTAGATAAGCCTTCTAACTTTATTACTGAACTAAGCGATGAACAACTAGTTGGTGTTTTCAACTTAATTGAAATAGACGATTTAAACGATATTTTAAGCGAACTTGATGATGAAGATATAAATAATATCATCCCTAAACTTAACCCAGAAAAACAAACACAACTTAAATATATCGAAAAAATTAAAGCAAATAAAGTCGGAAGAATTATCCAAACAAACTTTATAACAATTGATGCTGGAATGGATGTAAAAGATGCGATGAAAAAACTAATTCAAGAAGCAAGTGATACTACAATCATTGATCCATTATTTGTTGTTGATGGAGAAGAGTTTATTGGTACACTTGATTTAAATGAATTAATCATTGCAAGAAGTCCAAAAGTAATTAAAGAAATTACAGATACTAACCCAGTTACAATTGATATTAATGAAACTATTACTAATGCAACAAAGAAAATCCACGACTATTCTCTAAATTCATTACCAGTAATCGATAATAATAAATTAGTAGGAATTATTACTAGTGATGATGCTTTTGAAATTTATAGTGAAATAGCTGATACTACTTATGCTAGTTTAGCAGGGGTATCTTCAGATGATTTGAGTAACCGTAAGTTCACATCAAGACTTATGGAAAGACTACCTTGGTTAATTGGTCTACTTTTTTTAAGTATTTTAATTACTAATGTTATGGGCATTTTTGAAGATATTATAAAACAAGTAACAATACTTATCTTCTTCCAAACCCTTATTCTTGACATGGCGGGTAATGTAGGTACTCAATCTCTCGCTTCAACTATTCAAACTTTAGTAAAAAATGATGAGCTAGCAAATAAAGAAGCAAGAAAATTAATATTTAAGGAAGTTAAAATTAATTTAATTAATTCAATCTTCTTAATGATTATTGCCTTTATTGTATGCTTTATCTTTATTGCAATTTATGGTACTACTTATTCTAAAGTTCTTCTCTCACTTACAATTGCAATCGCAATGGGAGTAACTTTAATTGCATCAGCATTCTTTGGTACTCTCTTACCAATTTTCTTTTCAAAAATAAAAATTAATCCAGCTGTTGCTAGTGGGCCATTAATTACTACAATAAATGATATTATAGCAATCTTAATATATTTTAATCTTGCTGCTTTATTCCTAAAACTAATATAAAGTAGGTGATACTAATGATGGAACGCGAGTTTAATATTGAAAAATATATAAATCTAATAAAAGAAGCAACTGATTTAAAAGCATTAAAAGACCAGTTAGTGAAACTCCACTATTATGAATTAGCACAACTTTTCTATTCGTTAAGTGATTATGATTTAATGAAACTTTACTCAATTTTTTCTAATGAAGAAATTGGTGAAATACTTGCTTATTTAGATAGTGATGAAGCACTAGAGTTAATAGAAGATTTAAATGTTGGTAAAATTGCAAAGATTATTAATACAATGGAACCCGATGATGCGATTGATATTATTCAAGAGTTTGATAAAGAAACGCAAGAACAAATTATTGATTTACTAGATACAGACCAAAAAGAAACTGTATCAGAATTAATAACCTATGAAGAAGACACTGCAGGTTCTATAATGAATAGTAATTATATTGCGATTCAAAGTGGTAGTGATATAAGAAAGATAATGAAAGAAATAGTCTCAAGAGCGCCTGAAGTAGAATCAATAACTACTAGTTTTGTAGTTGATGAAAATGGTGCATTACTAGGAATTCTTGATTTAAAAAAACTTATTCGTACCAAAGCACCTGCACTAGTAGATGAGATAATGGATACAAATTTTAAGTTTGTAGAAACGAGTGATAGCCTAGAATATGCAACAAACATTATTAATAAATATGATATCTATACACTTCCTGTTTTAGAAAATAAGATTTTAAAAGGTATTATTACAATGGATGACGCATTCCAGGAATATGTAGAAGAAAGTGAAGATGACTATGTGAAGTTTGCTGCGGTAAGTGAAGTCTTGGAAGCTGATGCTCCATTAATAGATATAGTTAAAACAAGACTTCCATGGTTAGTTCTTCTTTTGTTTACAAATATTATAATAGCACTAGTTATTTCAAGATTTGACTACTTATTTAGCTTAGATGCACTTTCAATCCTAGTATTATTCCAACCACTTATTATTGGGCTAGCAGGTAACTGCGGTACCCAGTCGCTTGGAGTTACAATAAGTGAAATTTCTAAAAGTGAGCTTGATACAAAAAAACAAGTTATAATTCACACTTTAAAAGAAATTGGTCTAGGCCTAGCTATAGGTTTAGTTATCGCAATAATCTCAAGCTTACTTGCATACTTTGTTTTAAAAGGCTCAGAAACTCCCCTTGATATTACTAATGTGATCTTTACAATTGCTGTGTCAATTTCAGTTAGTATTGTAAGTGCAAATTTCTTTGGCACAATCATTCCTATATTCTTATATAAATTAAATGTAGATCCTGCTGCAGCCAGTGGACCTTTAATTACAACAATTATCGATGTAATTGCGATTGTAATCTATTATGTTCTTGCAACTATCCTTTTGTATAATAAATTAATTTAAGATAAAAACAAAAAAGCTAAGTTAAAAAAACTTAGCTTTTTTTGTTTAGAGAAAAAAATATGCTGCAACATATGCAGCATAATTCATTTACAAAATGGAGCAGGTAACGAGAATCGAACACGCATCTTAGCCATGGCAAGGCCACGTAATAGCCATTATACCATACCTGCAGTTATTGCCCATCAGCATTATCTATTATATCAAAATCATTTATTAAATGCAAGTCTTTTTTTAAAAAAATATAAAAAGATTTGTATTAAAAAATACAAATCTTAGAAAGCGTGTAATTAATTTGAATTGTTGTAAGTTACGTTGGATATTATGTTTCTTATTCCTTTTTAGTGTTAATAAAAACTACTCTTTCTCCGACTACTTCTACTTGTCTAATCTTAACTCCATTTACATCTGAAGTGCGCATAGCTAGTCTACCTTTGACTGCTACGGTTGATCCTTTCTTACAATTGCTTGCTGTCATTTCCGCTACTACTTGCCATAATTGTACTGGAATAAAATCAGTATCATATTCTCCTGTTTCACCATTTTTAAATGGTCTTTGACAAGCTAGCACCATCCTACATGTCTTAAGTCCACTTTCCGTTGTAATTACTTCTAAATCTTCTACAGTTCTCCCAACTAATACTACATTATTTAACATTCATTCCCTCGTTGATCAACTCTCCTTTCAGCCGGCAACAGTATT
>DUVT01000211.1 GCA_012840905.1 Acholeplasmataceae bacterium | reverse complement strand
AGTAAATTTCATTTTTTCTAAATATTAAGACTCCAAGAACGAATAGTAAAGCAAGACATTGGGAAATTACAGTAGCAATTGCCGCTCCTTGAACCCCCATTGCAGGGATAAACCAAAAGCCAAATATAAATACTGGGTCTAATATTATATTTGTAATAGCTCCAATTAGTTGAGCAAACATTGGAACAAGCATTCTTCCCATACCTTGTAAGATTTTAGTTAAAACAATTTCCATAATGGAAAAAGAAGAAAATAGTAAAATAATTTTTAAATATAAACTACCGGCATTAACAATTGTTTGATTTTTTGACATAAAGTTCATATAAGGATTTATTATTATGAAACTTAAAATGAAAAAGATAACTGCGCCGATAATTGCCATTACTATACCAGTTCTAGCTATGTTTGATGCTTCTTCTTTATTTTGTTCACCAAGTTTTTTGGCTACCATAACATTTGTTCCAATACCAATTCCTAGTGAGAATGCTAAAATTAAAATTTGGATTGGAAAAGCATAACCAAGTGCGGTAATATAGTAATCATTAGATATATCTATTTTTGCTACATAATATGTATCGACAATATTATAAAGTGCTTGAATTAACATTGAGAACATTGCGGGAATACTCATTGATGCAATAAGTCTACCAATCGGTCTAGTTCTCATTTTTAGACTATGTTCATTATGCATATTTATACCTCTTCTAGAAAATGCTCTTAAATTAATATTTAAGAGCATTTATTTTTAAACATCACATTTTAGTTGGGCGTTGCAGTTTGTACAAGTATTGCAGCCGCCGATATCTTCAACAGTTCCTTCATTACAGATTGGACAAAGATCTCCAATCTCAACTCCAATGTTGCGGTTTGCTTTCGTTCTTGCTGGATTAATATCATCCATTTCTTTTGCAACAACTTTTTCTTCAACTGTAATTCCGAAGTCTTCAAGTCCAACTTGTTTAGGTTGTGGATCGTCTTTCTTAAGTGTTAATACTTGTGTATCACGACTTCCATCTACATAGACAGTTCCACCTTTAGCCCCACCTTTGTATAGACGCATATATACTCTTTCAACTTCTTCAACTGAATAACCTTTAGGTGCGTTAACAGTTTTAGAGATTGATGAGTCTATCCAGCGTTGAATTGTACATTGTACATCTGCGTGTTCTTCAGCAGTTAAATCCATTGCAGAGACAAAGATATCTGGAAGATTGTCATGAGAGTACTCTGGATGAAGCTCAAGATAGTTGTCAACAACTGGTGCATTAACTTCCATAAATTTACCAAGTCTACCACTGCGGTAGTATTTGAATGCAAAGTATGGTTCAAGACCAGTTGATACCCCAACCATTGTTCCTGTAGATCCTGTAGGTGCGATAGTTAATAAGTGAGAGTTTCTAATACCGTGTTCTAATACACCATTACGGACTTCTTCAGGCATGCGCTTCATATATCCTGTTTCAACAAACTTAGCACGTGATCCGTATTGGTCTAAGAATGGGAAACTTCCTTTTTCTTTTGCTAATTCAATACTTGCTTTATAAGCAGTAGTTGCAAAGAACTTAAATAATTTATCTACAAACTTGTTTGCTTCTAGACTACCATAGCGTAAGTTGCAGTAAATAATTAAGTCGTGTAATCCCATTACACCAAGTCCGATTCTACGTTCACCAAGTGCTTGTTGTTTATTTTCTTCAAGGAAGTAATAAGTTCTATCGATTACATTATCTTGTAATCTAACTGCAGTAGTTATTGTCTTTTCTAACTTTTTCCAGTCAACATCATTTTTCTT
>DUVT01000210.1 GCA_012840905.1 Acholeplasmataceae bacterium | reverse complement strand
TTAATAATGGATAAGGGGAAGGTAATTGCAGAAGGAACAAAAGAAGAATTAAAAGACTTAATTAATTTAGGTGAAACAATTGAAATTGAGTTAAAAGAAGAAAATAATGGTATTATTGAAAAAATAAAATCATTAGATAGAGTAATTGAAGTTGACTATAAAGGTAATAAATTATCTGTAAAATCAAGTAAAGGTAAATCAAATATACAAAACATTTTAAACATTTTAAACACGAACAATGTAGAGTATGAAAGAATTTACTCAGAACTACCAACATTAAATGATGTCTTCTTAGAAATTACTGGAAAGGAACTGAGGGATTAATGCATTTATTTAAATCAAGAATGCTAACGTTGTTTCGAAATAAAATTTTAATATTTTGGTCTTTGATCTTTCCAATAATACTTGCTACTTTTTATAATTTCGCTTTTGCTAATATGAATAATACGGATATACTTAAGACGATTAATGTTGCGGTAGTTGAAAATGATGATTTAGATGAGAATTTAATTACAGTAATGGAAGATGTAAAAATAGATGACTTAGATTTATTTCTGCCACAAGTAGTTAATAAAGAAGTTTCTGAAAAGTTATTAAATGATGGTGATGTTATTGGAATAATTGAATATCTGGGAACTAATCTAACATTAACTGTTAATGAGAATGGTTTAAGGCAAACAATAACAAAATCATTTCTAGATGAGTATTTACAAACATCTGCTGTAATTTATGATTTAGTAGTTATTGGTGGTGGAGATTTTAATGAGGTTTATGATGATTTAACTAGTAACATAAACTATTTAGATGAAGTAAGTGAAAGTAGAAACAAACTTAATATGGTTTTAACTTATTTCTTTGCTTTACTTGGAATGGCTTTAATTTATGGTGGTTTTTGGGGAACTGATAATATAATCAACTTACAGGCAAATATGTCTGGTAAGGGAATTAGAATTGCTGTTAGTCCTGTGAACCGTTTTAAGACTTTACTAATTTATACTTTGTGTGCATTTTTAGTTCATATCTTAATTATTTCCATTATTCTTTTCTACTTATTAGTTATAATTGGTCTTGATTTTGGTGCAAAACTTTCATATATTTTAGTAGTTTGTTTACTTGGATCTTTAGTTGGAATTAGTTTTGGATCATTTGTAACTATAGCTCTTAAAAAAGTAAGAGAAGGTGTAAAAGTATTAATTACAACAGTTGTTGGAGTCTTAGGTGGATTTTTAGCGGGAATGATGGTTCCAGATATGAAGTATATTGTACAAACTAAACTGCCAATTTTAAAATATATAAATCCAGTTGGGGTTATTAGCGATGCCTTACACTCTTTAAACTATTATGGGGCATCAAGTAGATTTTATATAAATATAATAGTACTTATTGTTATGTTTATCACATTTACAATTGGAACATATATGTTTTATAGGAGAGATAGCTATGAGAGTATTTAATTTGTATTGGAAAATATTTAGAAGCTATCTAGGAGTTATATTTGTTTATGTTGGAATATTTTTATTAATTGGAATAGCTGTCACATCAAGTAATAGTAGTGTACAAGATAGTTTTGATGAAACAAAAATTAAAATAAGTTTAAATAATCTAGATGAAGGATCAACTTTAAGTACAGGATTGCTTTGCTATTTAGAAAACTATAGTGAAATTGTAGAGTTAGACGATGAAGATATTAAAGATGCTTTATATTTCAGGAGAATTCAAGTTATAATTACAATTCCAGAAAACTTTGAAGAAGAGTTTTTAGCCGGGAAATCCAACTTAATAATGCAAGAGAAAATCGAATCTACTATGACTACGGTTGCTCTTGATCAAGCAATTAATAAATATTTAAATTATGTAAGAGTTTATATAAACCAAACTAATTATTCACTTGATGAAGTTTTGCCTTTAGTTAAAAATGTATTAGAAAATGAAGCCGAAGCACAAACAACAAGTGAATTAAGTGATTTACTTGATTTTAGTGGGTTTTATTATAAAACTTTATCATATGTAATTATTTCAGTTATTTTAACTGTTGTTGGGCTCATTACAATCTCATTTCGTAAACTGGAAGTAAGAAGAAGATTATTTACATCTCCTTACCCACAAAGAAAAATTAATTTGGAAATGATTTTGGGTAACTTCATCTTTACAGTGTTTTTGGTAATTTTACTTTGCGCTGTAAGTTTAGTTTTATATAAAGAAGCATTATTGAATTTAAATGGAATTTTACTTGTAATTAACACATTAATTTTTGCAATTGCTGCATTAAGTATGGCATACTTTTTTAGCTTATTAATAAGCCGTGAACAAGTATTATCAGGTTTTAATAATGTATTCTCACTTGGAACATCATTTATTACTGGAGCATTTGTTCCTCAAGCCTTACTTGGAAGTGGTATGCTTACTTTAGCTCACATTTTTCCAAATTATTACTTTGTATATAATGTGGATTTAATTACAAGTTCTACAAACCTTTCAAACGTTATTTTAAATAAAGTATATTTATATTATGGGATACAGTTATTATTTGCAGGTGTGTTTATAATTGCTTCTATCTTAGTTAGCAAAAAACAAACAAAATCTGAAAAGTAATTTATAAATAGTTAGGATTGATATAATGGTAAAAAGATATAAAAAGGATCTTGATGTGTCATATACACTTGGGATGACACTAACAATAGAATTATTAAAATATAAGTTAGAGTATGTAACAAGGATTTTTATACACTCAAAGTTAATAAAAAATGATGCATATTTATATATAGAAGAGGTTTGTAAAAAGAATAAGATTCCTTTAATCCAAAATGATAAAGTCTTTAATATACTAGCGCAAAAAGAAAATTGCTTTGTAATTGGTGAATTTAATAAGTTTAAAGCAGATGTGACTAAAGAAAAAAACCATATTGTTTTAGT
>DUVT01000209.1 GCA_012840905.1 Acholeplasmataceae bacterium | reverse complement strand
TAAAATATAATGATGGTGAATTTAGCGGTTCGATTGTAAAATTTTTAACTGATGAAGTTAAAGAAAAATTAATTAGTAAATTAGAAATTGAAAATAATGACTTAATATTAATTATTAGTGATAAAGCTAAAGTTGCTAATATTGCATTAGGTCATATAAGAAATATTTTAGGTAGAGAACTAGATTTAATTGATAATACTAAGTTTAACTACTTATGGATTACTGATTATCCTTCCTTTGAATATGATGAAGAAGTTGGTGGATATGTAGCACTTCACCATCCATTTACAGCACCAAAAGATGAGTTTAAGGATAAATTACTTACACATCCAGAATTATGTTATTCTAAATGTTATGACTTAGTTTTAAATGGTTTTGAACTTGGTAGTGGATCTATTCGTATCCACGAACAAAAAGTACAAGAAGATATGTTTAAGGCATTAGGTTTAAGTGATGCTGATATTAAAGAAAAATTTGGTTTCTTTGTAGAAGCATTAAAATATGGTACACCACCACATGGCGGAATTGCCCTTGGGTTAGATAGACTTGCAATGATTTTAACTGATTCTCGATCATTACGAGATGTAATCGCGTTTCCTAAATCTGCTTCTGCAATCGATCCAATGAGTGAAGCACCAAGTTATGTAACTGAAGAACAATTAGCGGAGTTAAAAATCGAAATTAAGAAATGAGTACAGAAAGATTAGAATTTCTTATTGGTAGAGAAAATATAACTAAATTACAAACAGCTACAGTTGCTGTTATTGGATTAGGTGGGGTAGGCGGTGTTAGCGCAATTACACTTGCAAGATGTGGAGTAGGTACCTTGATTATCCAAGATTTTGATGTAGTAGAACCTAGTAACATTAATAGGCAAATAATTGCAAACTATGAAACAATCGGTAGATATAAAACCGATTTAGTTGAAGAAGAGATAAGGAAAATAAATCCTGATTGTAAAATAATTAAATTACAAGAAAGATATAATGAGCTCTCATCTTTATTCAACTATAAATTTGACTTTCTTATTGATGCAATTGATAAAATTGATGATAAATTTCACTTAATTAAAACTTGTCTAAAAAACAAAGTTAATTTTATCTCATCAATGGGTGCGGCTAAGAAAATGGACCAAACAAAACTTGCAATAATGGATATATGGAAAACAAGTTATGATCCGCTCGCAAAAATCTTAAGAAAAAAACTGAAAGATGAGCGAATTTATGATAAAATAATAGTAGGATCATCTACAGAAGACCCAAAGAAAATTCCTAATTTAGGCTCATATATGCCTGTTACTGCAAGTATGGGTTTACTGTTAGCTGATTATGTCATCAAAAAAATTATTCAAGGAGAAGAATCATGATTTTAAATATATTTGCTAGTGCACTAATTATATTTGGGGTGGTAATCTTATTTATGGTAGCTGTTATTTTAAATGGATTAACAAAGAGACCAGACAATGTAGAACTACCTGAAAAATGTAGTAGTTGCACATCTTCATGTGTTATTAGGTTTGATGATAAACCTAGAACTAAGGAATCTATTGTAGAATACTATAGAAATTGTGAGGCAAATAATGCAGACCAAAAAGCGTAAAGATTATTTGTCTTGGGATAAATACTTTATGGGTGTAGCTATCCTCTCGAGTATGCGAAGCAAAGACCCAAATACTCAAGTTGGAGCTTGTATCGTAAATCAAAAAAATAGAATAATAGGGATTGGTTATAATGGGCTACCTGTGGGTTTGAGCGATGATGATTTTCCTTGGGGAAATGAAGGCGAGTTTTTAGAAACTAAATACCCATATGTAGTTCATGCTGAACCAAATGCAATTTTAAATTCAATTGAAAAATTGGATAATGCTACACTTTATGTTACTTTATTTCCTTGTAATGAATGCGCAAAGTTGATCATTCAAAGTGGAATTAAAGAAATAGTTTATTTATCCGATAAATATAATGATTCTGAATTAAATATCGCATCTAAGCGAATGCTAGATGCAGCGAAGGTAAAATATCGAAAATTAGAAGAATTTACTGTTGAGGTTAAAGAATGATACAATTTTTTAAAGATCTAAACGATGGGTTTAAAAAATCAAAATTAAGTAGAAAAATTTTATATATTTCATTGATGTTTATTTACGTGGTTTTAAAGCTTCTAGTTACTGTTAAAGTAAATGTAGAAGTAATTACTCCAGGTGGAGTAAATGCCTATGTAAGCACCAATGAAGATTTAAAACAAAGTGTTAGTGTGTATGTTGATACAAACAATGATGTTGGAGAAATTTTTACTGTAGGTGTTCATACACACAAAAGAATATCTGTTTATCAATATCTTATAAGTAAAATTAATAAAGATATTGACTTTAATGATTATGATCCAAAAACAGATTTATCAAGAGATGAAGATATTCAATTAGGAAAAAAGAGTAAAGACCAAAGTATTATTAATGCTTTAATTGTAGCTTACAATGAAGCAAAAAAAGTAAATGAGGAAATTAACATCGATTATGAATATGAAGGTGTCTTAGTTGCTCTTGTACAAAATAATTCAAAGGCCAATCTAAAACCTGATGATGTTATTACTCATTTTAATGATGAAAAAATTGAAAGTTTGAGTCAATTTAGTAGTTTAAATAGCACAATTACTGATGCAAATACATCTATTAAATTAACTGTAATACGTGATGGAAAAACACTTGATGTGTATGCAAAAAAAGTGTTTAGTGAAGAAACTAATAGTTACATATTAGGTGTAACTGTTATGGATAAATACACAATTGATAAAGAAACAGTATTTCCAAATTTCGAAATCCATCAAAATTATTCTTCCATTGGTGGAAGTGGTGGAGCTATGACTACCCTAGCGATTTATAATGCTTTAATAGAAGAAGATATTACTAATGGCAAAAGAATTATTGGTACAGGTACAATATCTTTAGATGGTAAAATAGGAAAAATTGGTGGTGTAAGTCAAAAGATTGTAACAGCAAAATTGTTTGCTGCAGATGTCTTTTTTGTAGGACCAGAAGATTATGAAGAAGCAAAAGCTAAAGCCGAAGAAATAAAAGCAGAATTCCCAGTAGTAAAGGTAGAGACATTTAGCCAAATTATTGAATACTTACAAGGTGATATTAATGGATAAACAGGTAAAGCAACCTAACTTTTGGGTTAGAGGTAAAATTGAACAAAGAAAATTTTATGAAATAACCCTAAGCACAAAAACAAATATTATTACATTCTTATTTGGCTTAATTGCTGGCGCTTTAATTATCCTACCTTTTGGTTTAATGGTAATCCAGTTCTTAATGATATATGGTTATGATTTCACAATCTTAACATTATATTTAACAATAATCTGGGTTCTAATAAT
>DUVT01000208.1 GCA_012840905.1 Acholeplasmataceae bacterium | reverse complement strand
ACTACAGCTAAAGTGCAAAATAACGTTGCAAGTGTAGGTAAATTAAAATATGTTAAATATGTTTTATCTATTGGTACAAAGATAATCGTAATTAACATTATAATTATTGCAATAGTTAAGACTATTTGCTTTTTTATAAATTCGTTAATTTTAGTTAAAGGATAGTTTCTAGTTATTGGTTTAATTGATCCTTCTAATTCTGAATCTACTATACTCTTCATAAAGTTCTCTCTTTCTAGTTCACAGAAATAAATTATAACAAATAATTTTCCAACATGGAAACATTTTCCTATTTATGTTAATTTTAACTCTATTAGAGATTCTTTTATGTGTTTTTTATTGCATTTTATATTATTTTGAACATCAAATGAAAAGGTTTTATTTTGGTATGTATATTACAAGACACATTATTTTAAATATGCTAAAATTATGATATCAGTGATTTTTTTGATTTTTTTTTAAATCATTGCGAAAAAAATATGCGAAAGGTGTGAAGTTATGGTAGAAACAAAAACATCTAGTCATTTAGATGTACTAACTCAAAAAAATCTTCTCATTTTCACTGGTGCTTTGGGGTTGTTATTCATAGGAGGAATAATAATCTTCGGCTTAAATGTGTTGCTCATGGGGGCAGTTAGTTATGCTGTTGCCTTAGTTGTTGAGCATGCATTTTCAAAAGTGAGAAAGCGACCGCTTGATAAAGCCTGGTTTGTAACACCAATGGTGTTTACATTACTAATGCCACCTACATCACCATGGTGGTTAGTATTAATTGGTTCATTTTTTGGTGTTTTCTTTGGAAAAGCAGTGTTTGGGGGAACTGGGAAGTATATCTTTAATCCTGCAGCAGTGGGTGTACTATTTTTAATGATATCATTCCCGAATGAAATGTTAACACAATGGCTTAATCCGCAAACGGGTGATATAATCACAAGAACTCCAATTCTTGACTTAAAACTTAATTTATTTAATTATAAGTTTACCGATCTATTAATTGGTAATGTGCCAGGTGCAGTTGGTGAAACAATTAGTGCTGCCATAATTGTATTGGGCTTAGTATTAATAGCTCTTAAGATTATAGATTGGCGTATTCCATTAACATTTGTAGTTACTGTATTTGTTGCAACTTTTGTTGGTGGATTAATTGATGCAGATTCATTCTATGCTGCACATTATGCAATCTTTACTGGCGGTTTATTATTCAGTGCATTCTTTGTTGCAACAGATCCGGTTGCAGCACCTGTAAAACCATGGGGTAGAGTTGTGTTTGGGATTGGTTTAGGTCTTTTAACAGTAATTATTCGTCATTATTCTGCATTCTATGAAGGGGTAATCTTTGCTGTTATTATTATGAATGCAACTAGTGGCTTAATAGATAACTGGAGACAACCAAAAGAAGTTGAATCTGAACAAAAAGAGGTGGAAGCATGAAAGATTACGTGAAAATGATAATTTTCATCCTAATTCTTGGTTTAGTAACATCAGTGCTTCTTGGTGGAATGGATGCTTTAACAAAAGACAGAATTGCCGAAAATCAGGAAGCTGAATTAAAAGCAACACTTCTAAGAGCTTATGATATAGATTACACTTTTACAAATATTCATAATGTATATGACAACTCTGTTGAAGAAGTTGAAAACAACGATTTTACATTCTATGTTGATAAAACAACTGGTAAAATTAGTTATGTATTTGAGGGCAATGGAGTTTGGGGTCCGATTATTGGAGTAATTACATTGGAAAGTGATTTTGAAACTATTTCCAGCATTACAATTCTCCAACAAGAAGAAACACCTGGTTTAGGTGCAGTTGTTGCTGAAAGGCAATATTTAGAGAATTTTGTTGGAAAGAAAATGACTCCTGAAATAGTAATTACTAAAAACCCAACAAATCCAGAAAATGAAGTTAGAGCAATTTCAGGTGCAACGAGAACTTCAAACGCATTCGCAAATATATTAAATACAAACTATGCAACTGCAAAAGAAGCATGGGACACTAGAGGGTAGGTGTAGAGTATGAAATGGATTCGTTTACGTTATAAAAAATGGTTTAATGTTTTAAAAAGCGGACTATTAACAAACAACCAAGTTGTAGTTGCTGTATTAGGTATTTGTTCATCTTTAGCAATCACAAATAAAGTTGAAAATGCAATTGCGATGGGGCTTGGAGTAACATTTGTTGTTATGGCAAGTTCTGCACTAATCTCACTCATTCGAAACTTTATACCTTCTAAACTAAGAATGGTAACATATATGGTTGTTATCTCAACATTTGTTATTGTTGTACAAATGTTCTTAGAGGCTTATTTCTTTAATATTGCAAAAGCATTAGGTGCATATGTTGGCCTAATTATTACAAACTGTATCGTTATGGGTAGAGCTGAAGCATTTGCAGTTAAAAACCCTGTAAAATATACACTAGTGGATGGATTTGCTAGTGGTATGGGATATACTTATATCCTAGTGTTAGTTTCGATTATTCGTGAACTATTAGCATTTGGAACTATTTTAAACTTCCAAGTAATGCCTGATAGTTTTCCAAAATGGGTAGTAATGGCTATGGCTCCAGGTGGGTTCTTTGTACTTGCAGTTATTGCATGGATAATCAGACACGCATCTAAGAACTTCGATACAGAAGCAATAGAAGCAGAAGCATAGAAAAGAGAGGATAAAAGTATATGGATAGAATTATAGAAATATTAATTGCAACGATTACTAATCATAATATAGCTTTAGCTTATATTTTAGGTATGTGTCCTTTAATTGCAATTTCTACAAACGTAAAAAATGCAAAAGGAATGGGTGTTGCTGTTATCTTTGTAGTTACCCTAACAGCAATCATTAATTATCCAATTTATATGCTATTAAAGAGTACAGGAACATCTTATCTAGCTTTACTTATCTTTATTATTACGATTGCTGCTACTGTGCAAATTTTAGAAATCGTAGTAGATAAGTATTTCCCTAAACTTTATAATGCATTTGGAATATTCTTACCGCTGATAACTGTTAACTGTATTGTTTTAGCTGTATCATTATTCTTTGTAAACCGTGAATATACGTTTACTGAAACAGCAGCATTTTCATTCGGTTCAAGTATAGGTTGGGCTTTAGCTATTATACTTGTTGCAGGTATTAGAGAAAAAATGGCTAAAAATCAAGACTTACCTAAAGGATTAGCAGGTAGAGGAATTGTGTTTATTATCTTAGGAATTTTATCATTAGCATTTATCGGATTTACCGGTTTAGCTAATATATAGGAGTGTGAAGATATGAACTTTTATGTAATTATAATAATGGTCGGTATATTACTATTAATTACTTTAATATTAATAGTTATAGATAAATTATTAGGAAGTTCTGGTGAAAGAACTATCACAATAAATGAAGATACTGTAATTCCTGCTGATGGGGATGAATCAGTATTGTCTAACCTTGCAAAACATAATATTTTTGTTCCATCTGCATGTGGTGGTAAAGCAACTTGTGGTGCATGTAAGGTTAGATTGTACGAAGGTGGTGGTAGTTTAAAACCAACAGAGGAACCATTTATTTCCAAGGAAGAACGTGCGCAAAATTATCGCTTAGCATGTCAAGTAAAAGTAAGAGAGAACATTAAAGTGAAACTTCCTACAAGCTTACTACATATTAAAGAATATAAGACACTTGTTACGCATATTGAAGATTTAACTTATGATATAAAATTAATTCGTTTACAATTATTAGATCCTGATACAATTGATTTCAAACCAGGACAATATGTACAGCTTAAAGTTCCTGGAATTGAAATTGAACGTGCATATTCTATTGCATCAAATCCAAAGGATAAGAATATAATCGAATTAATCGTTCGTATGGTTCCTCATGGCGAAGCAACAACATTTGTACATAGAGCTTTAGAAGTTGGAGATAAAGTTTATATTACTGGACCATTTGGTGACTTCTACTTAAGAGAAGAAACTAATCGTGAAATGATTTGTATCGCTGGTGGGTCTGGTAAAGCACCAATTCGTTCTATTCTTATGTATTTAAAAGATAGAGGAATGAAGCGTAAAGTTAAGTACTTCTTTGGTGCTAGAACTAAAAAAGACTTATACTATACTGAAGAGTTTAAGAAACTTCAAGAAGAATTTCCTAACTTTGAATATATTCCTGCATTATCTGAACCATTACCTGAAGATGAATGGGATGGAGAAGTAGGATTAATTACTGATGTTGTAGATAGGTTTACTGGAGATTTAAGTGATGCAGAAGCATATCTTTGTGGATCTCCTGGTATGATTAATGCTTGTTTAAAGGTATTAGGTAAACACAACATCAAAGATGAAAATATCTTCTATGATAAGTTCTAATATATTACTATGATAAATTAAGGTCACCCCAACTTTGTGAGGTGACTTTTTTATTGGTGATTATAGAACTTTTTTGGTCCTTTGAAAAGTAATGAAATTATGGTATAATATATAAGTGTTTTGAAAGGAGAAGGTATAAATGGTTTGTCCAAGTTGTGGATTTGAATATCATTATGAAGAAGACGGATTCAATGTTTGTTCGTCATGTCAATTCAAATGGAAAGATGAAGACGTAAAAACAGGTGAAGAAAGAGTATATAAAGATGCATATGGTAATATCTTACAAGATGGCGATACTGTAATGGTTATTAAAAATTTAAAAGTTAAAGGCTCAAAAGATACATTAAAACAAGGTACTAAAGTAACAAATATTAGACTTGTAGATGCAGATCATGATATTGATTGTAAAATTCCTGGATTTGGGAATATGAGTTTAAAGAGTGATTTTGTGAAAAAAATATAATTACTAAAAAAATGGTAATCATAATATAAAGTATTAAAAGAGTATAAAATATATACTCTTTTTCTTTGATTTATGGTATGATTTGTATAGGAGATTATTATGTTAAGAAAAAGAAAGCAAAAATTTGAAGCAGCTAATTATAATCAAAATAAAGATACTAATGCATATATGATTGAAATATCTTTAGATAATTATGCAGAACTATTTAACGGGTGGGATGCTTCTCCTTTAAGAAGAAGAGATTTAGAACCTGAGCTACTAGATTTTT
>DUVT01000207.1 GCA_012840905.1 Acholeplasmataceae bacterium | reverse complement strand
AATAAATTTTAGAAATGTAACGTAAGGTTGGTGTGTAAGTTTGGTTGTTGTGATTATTGGTGGAAGTGATGGAATTGGTAAAACTACATTAGTTAAATTGTTAACAGAAGGTTATACTGTTTATAATTTAAGTAGAAACAAACTACTTAATTTGGAAACTAATATTTATTTGGATGTAAGTGATACGGCTTCAATCAAGAATGCCTTAGATCAAGTAATTGAAAAAGAAGGTAAAATTGACTTAATTGTATATTGTGCAGGTTTTAGTATGGCTAGTCCCATTGAAGATGTAGATAGTAATGATTATAGATATTTATTTTCAGTAAATGTCTTTGGCTATATTGAAACTGTAAAAGCAATTACACCTCATTTTAAAGATAATAAATTTGGAAAAATTATTTATCTTAGTTCACTTGCAAGCAAAATCCCAATTCCATATGATCCTTACTATTCAGCATCTAAAGCTGCAGTTGAAGCGTTTAATAATGCTATAAACTTAGAACTTAATAAGAATAATATATATGTGACAAACTTAGTCTTTGGTGGAGTTAAAACAAATTTTACTTTTAAGCGTAAAATTAATACTGGTAAATACAGTATTAACTTTTACAGTGCGGTAAATTCACTTGCCCATTTTGAACAAACCGGCCTAGAGCTAATGTTAATTGCTAGCGAAATATTAAAACTGAGTAAAACTAATAATCCTCCAATGACAGTGACAATTGGATTTAAAAATAAGCTTATGTATTGTTTAAGCAAAGCGTTAAATCCAAAGTTAATTAATAGACTTGTAAAAATAAAATTCAAACAAAAATAAAAGCTCAATAAATGAGCTTTTTTTATATGTAAAAACAAAAACTATGAAGAAAATCTTCATAGTTTATTTTTTCCGCATATGTGGGAATAAGAGTACATCCCGAATAGAATCTACTTGACAAAGTAGCATTACTGTTCTATCGATTCCTATTCCAAGTCCACCTGTAGGTGGCATACCGTATTCTAATGCTTCAATGTAATCTGTATCCATTTCATTAGCCTCGTCGTTTCCTAATTCTTTTTCTTTTAATTGCGCTAAGAAACGTTCTTTTTGATCGATTGGATCATTTAACTCGCTGAATGCATTACAATATTCTTTTGTGCTAATGAATAATTCAAAGCGATCTGTATATCTTGGGTCTTTTGGATTTTTCTTTGCAAGTGGACTAATTTCAATTGGATGTCCATAGATGAATGTAGGTTGAACTAGTTTTTCTTCCACATATTCTTCAAAGAATAAATTAAGGATATGTCCTACTGATTCTTGATGCTTTTCAACCTTAATTTCATGTTCTTTTGCAAGGCTCATTGCTTCTTCAAGTGTGATAGTTCTAAAATCAATGTTTGTTGCTTCTTTAACTGCATCAGCCATATGGATGCGTTTAAATGGTTTTTCAAAGTCTAGAGTATTTCCTTGATATTCGAAAACTCTAGTATTTAAGATTTCATCACATAAGAATTTGAAGCACTCTTCTACAAGGTTCATCATACCTTCCATATCAGAATATGCTAAGTATGCTTCAACTGAAGTGAACTCTGGGTTATGTGTTGAGTCCATACCTTCGTTTCTAAATAGACGACCAATTTCATAAACTGCTTCCATACCACCGACAATTAATCTCTTAAGCGGCAATTCTGTAGCAATTCTTAAATAGAAGTCCATATCGAGTGCATTATGATGAGTTACGAATGGACGTGCATTAGCTCCACCAAGGATTGGTTGTAAAATTGGAGTTTCCACTTCTACAAAACCTCTACTATCAAAGAAGTGTTGGAAAGCACGTATAATTCTAGGTCTTAAAAAAGCAATTCTTCTTGACTCTTCATTGACAATTAAGTCAACATAACGATGACGTCTTGCTTCCTCTTTATCTTGAAGACCGTGATATTTATCAGGTAGTGGTCTTAGAGCTTTTGTAAGATGAGTATATTTAGTTGCTTTTATTGTTAACTCACCCATATTAGTTCTAATAACTTCACCTTCGATACCAACAATATCACCTAGATCAGCTTTAGTAAATAATTCAAATTCTAATTCGGATAATGTATCCTTTCTACAGTACACTTGAATTTTACCATAACGATCTTGAATATGCATAAAGCCAGTTTTACCAGCAGTACGCTTTGTCATTATTCTCCCTGCGATTATTGCAGTGTCATTTATTTCAGCTAATTCTTCTTTAGTTTTGTCGCCATATTTATCAAATAATTCTTTAGAGTTAGTAGTGCGCATAAATGCTTGACCAAATGGATCAATACCTTTTTCGCGTAACTCTTCCATCTTTTGGCGTCTTACTATTTCTTGATCTGTTAAATGTTCGTTTGCCATTTTTTCACCTCTAATATATTTACTTATTATACCATATTTCTATAAAATTTCAAGATTGGGTTTTAGCCAAACTTAAATTTACATTACTCTTCTAAATAAGGTTTTAGTATTTTAGTAATTACTTCATAACCTTCATAGCTAATATGTAGGCCTTCTACAGTATATTGTTTATCTAAATTACCATCTTTATCAATTAATTCATCATAAACATTAATAAATGGTATATTGTTATCACTACAATAATTTTTAAGCATTTGATTTAGTTCGATGATGTTTTGATTTTTTCTTGGACTAGTAAAGAATCTACTATATATCTTTGCTTTATGGTTTACTGGGTATAAAGATATAATGTATACTTTTACTTCAGGAAGATTTTCTTTTAATTTCGTAACGATGTTTTTGATGTTTTTGAAAATATAATCATTATTCTTTCTTGCACGGTAATCGTTAGTTCCAATTTGAATAAAGACTTTTTTTGGTTGAATTTCAATAACGTTTGAATCCAATCTTTCTAAGACACCATCTGTTGTGTCAGAAGCAATTCCTCTATTATATACTGGATAGCCGTGAAAGAACTCTTCAATTTGGTAAAATTCTGTTAATGAGTCGCCTAAGAAAACAATTTGGTTTTTCATTGCAAACCCATTAAACTTTTCAAATTGTTTTGCTTTTAGTTTTGTACTTATTCTAATTAATCTTAAAACATAAATAATTAGAAAAATGAACAATACAAAAGTTATAGATAAAACGACTATGAAAATTATTAAAATAATATTTTGAAATAAACTTAAAATCATATTTTGATCTCCATTCTTAACTATTATAGCATATATTTAAACAATATTATCTATAAATTATTTAATAAGATTTATTCTTTGACAATCTCGGCCAAAACCTTTATAATATACATATGAAAATTTTAAATGTATTTGAAAACTTTAATTTTGAATATTTAGTTGCAGGTGTTATTTTTGCTATTCTTTATATGGTTTGGAGTGTAACAATAAAGCCAAGAATGCAAAAAAAGGAAATCAAAACTTTGCTTAGTGAAGTTGCAAGTAAAAACAATTATGAATTACTTGAAGCTGAAAAAGAAAGATATGACTATGTGTTTAAGGCTACATCAGACCAAAAGTATCAAAAGATTTTGATTAAAGTAGTTGAAGTTCCAAAGGTTAGTTCAATTACTGTAAATAGCAAAAATACTTGGAATTTACAATATGGTGGAAGTGGCGCTCCTGGCAAAAGTTTTTTATATCAAAGATATTTAAACGAACTTATTCCTTTTTTAAAAATGGAATCTGAGGAAGGAGTTTTAAAGGTTGTATTAGTGTATAAGTCTACTATGAAAATTCAACGCTATTTAAATGAAAGCGACATTGCTATTTTAAAGTATAGTGATTTAGTATACGATTACAAAATAATAACTTTTACAGATTTTAATTCACATTTTACAGATTTATAATATTTACCTCAAGACTAGCATATAATTTAGCGAGGTGAATGTTATGAATCAAGAAGTAAGTAGTCAAGAAATAATTTTAAAAAATAGAAGTGAACTCCAAATTACTGGTGTAAAAAAGTTAGAAAGCCTTAATGAAGCTGAACTTTATGTAGAAACTGTCTTAGGAAGAATGGTTGTAAAAGGATCAAATTTGGAAATGAAGCACTTGGATCTTGGAAGCGAAACGTTAGTAATAACTGGGAAAGTTTATTTAATGGAATATTTGAACCAAAGAAAAAATCAACCTGAAAAAGGATTTTTGGCGAAGTTATTTAAATGATTAGTTTTCGAGAACAAGTTATTCTTATTATTTATTTCTTGATATTTGGAATGTTTCTTGGTGCGATGTTTGATATATTGCACTATTTTTTAAGAAGAGTTAAAGTAAAGCAAATAATAAGCTATATAATTGAATTAATCTTTTGGATTTGTATGGTTATTATAGCTTGTTTATATATGTTAAAGGTAAGCGAAGGTTACTTAACGATTTACACCTTTTTGTTTTTTCTTTATAGGGGTTGTTATCTATGTATATCTACTCCGGGAGGACTTCAAAAAAAATATAAACTCAGTTGTTATATTTATAGGAAAGATTTATCGTAAATATAAAAAGACTATTTACTTACTTATATATCCAAAAGAAGTATTTCTATTTATTAAAAAAGCATTTAGGAAAATAAAAAAATTAATAGTTAAACTATTTAAACGGATTAAGAAATTACTAAGAAAATTAAAAGGAGAAATTAATGATGAATCTGAAAAAAATAATTCTTTTATTAGTGATGATATTATCACTAGTAATAGTGAGCGGCTGTGATAGTGATGATGAAATACCTGATATTTATGCATCTATTTATCCGATTGAGTTTATTGCAAAAGAGATAGTAGATGAAGAACTCACAGTTAAGAGTATATATCCTAGAGGAAAAGACGTTCATGACCACGAATTAAATCCAAAAGACATAATTAAAATTACAAAAAGTAAATTGTTATTTTATATTGGTGTTGGTCTTGAAGGAATGATTGAACAATCCAAGGATTCAACATTAAAAAATGTCCCTACTATAAGTTTAAGTGAGGGGCTGGATTTAATTGAAATAAATGCAGAAGATATTCATGACCACCACCATCATCATGGTGATGGGGATGTAGTATTTTATGATCCCCATATTTGGCTTGATTTGTACAAAATGCAAAAAATGACCCAAAAAGTTTTAGATACAATTCTAGAAACTTTTGAGTTAACTGCTGAACAAATTGATTTATTTAAGGAAAATGCTGCTAATTTGATTGATGAATTTAAAAAGCTAGATAAAGAGTATTTTGAAGTTCTCAATTCAAATGATATAGCTAATAAAACTATAATGGTCGATCATGATGCATATATTTATTGGGAAGCACGCTATGGACTAGAGAGGATAAGAATCAGAAATGATAACGAAAGTACGGATGCAATACCCAAAGATATGATCGAAAAAATTGAACAAGCTAAGGAAAAAAAAATTAAATACATTTGTCTTACAAAAAATGAAATAGCTTCCTCAATTGCTGATCAATATCGTACCCAATTAGGCTTAGGAAATGATGCATTCTTATATTTGCATCACCTAGCAACAATTACTGCTGAAGAAGAAAAAGCGGGAATGGATTATTTATCGCTAATGCAATACAACTTAGAGATATTAGATAAAGCATTACCGCGAAAATAACCTAGATATAGGAAAGAAATATCACCATTTTTTAATGAAAATATTTCTTTGGAAACGGTCTATTTTGTGGTATAATATGTAAGGTGTGTTAAATCCTAGAGAGAGGGAGTAGAAAATGAAAGTATTAAGAATATTTTTATTTCTGTTACTAGGACTTGCCTTAATTGGCTGTAACCAAAATGGTGATGGAAATAACAATGATAATAATGACAATGATAATGATGGTAATGGTGAAGATATAGTAGAGCCAAGTTTGAAAATTGAATCTACAGAATATAAAATTGAAAATGGATTGAGTTTACAACTTAATATTGAAATTGTAGATTCTGATGAAGAACTAGGTATTATTTATCTATCAAGTAATGATGCAGTTGCATCTGTTAGCACAACTGGTTTAGTTAAAGCTAATAGTATTGGAACTGCACAAATAACTGCAATACTTGCAAGTTATCCAGATCAAAAATTAGTAATAGATATAACAGTATATGAAGTTCCAATGGATGAAGTAAGGGCTAGAATTGATTTTGATTATATATTAGGTGAACTAGCAAAGATACCTGATGTTGTAGAAAACGATATAACACTACATTATTTTTTACGTAATCGTGAAATCAATTGGGAAGTTTCAAATACTGATGTCATAGATAATGTTGGTAGAGTTACTCGCCAAGATGAAGACGTTCAAGTTACTTTAACTGCAACAATGTCTTATAAGCACATTGAGGAGGTATTTGAAAAAGTGGTAACTGTAAAGAAAAAACTTCCAATGCGCAATCTAGCAAATGAGAAAGTTGCAATGGCATATTCTCGTGAAATAATGATGAAGCAAGAACACATTGAAAAACTAGATGTTATTAATTATTCGTTTGCTGGGGTTACTGCTGCATTTAGATTTAGTATAACTTCGAGCATAACTACGCTTGTAAGACGTGCTCATAATGTTGGTACTAGAGTAGTAGCTGCAGTAGGTGGCTGGGGTGCAGGAAACTTTAGTGAAATGACTGCAACACAAGCAAACCGTAAAATCTTTATTGATTCAGTGATTGAAGCAATTAAAGAATATGATCTTGATGGAATTGATTATGACTGGGAGTATCCAACGGCAGCTGAAAGAGATAATTTTACGGCTTTAGTAAAAGAAACAAGAGAAGCAATGGATAACTATAAACCTGGTTTATTACTTACTTCTGCATTCAGTGCTGCAGCTGGTAGAGTAAATGTTAATTATAATGTAGGTGCATTAAATAACTATTTAGATTACTTTAATATGATGACTTATGATTATAATGATTTCTCTGAAGGTGAAGGTCATACAAGACATCATACTAATTTATATGATTCAACTATAGCACCTTCAAGTTACAGTGCAGACAAAGCAATTAAAGCATACATAAACGGTGGCGCATCCCCAGAGAAGATTGTTATTGGTGTTGCTGCTTATGGTAGAGTTGCGACTGAAGTAAGAGAAGTACCTGGATCGAATAATGGTATTAATGCAAGAGGGCATAAACCTAATCAATCAATTAGATTAGATGATATATATAGAAATTACTACAATAATCCTGAAACTAAGTATAAGTATTACTTTGATGAAAAAGCACAAGCACCATGGTTATTTGATGGAAGTACCTTTATTTCCTTTGATGATACTCGTTCAGTAAAAGCAAAAGCTGATTATACGTATCTACACAATCTTGGTGGAATGATGTATTGGGATTATATGAATGACAATGAAGGACGTGTTGTTGATTGGTTGTATGAATATCTAAACAAACAACCAAAAGCATAAAATATGCTATATTAATTAGCGAATAAAAAGTGAATTAGCCCATATAATAATATATGGGCTAATTATTTAGAAAAATTAAAAAAATGCTTGCATTTTTGTTTTAAATGTAGTAAAATATATAAGCAGTTTGGTTCTGCAATACTTTACCCTTATATATAACATGGTGGGGTAGCGAAGTGGCTAAACGCGGCGGACTGTAAATCCGCTCTCTCCGAGTTCGGTGGTTCGAATCCACTCCCCACCACCATTTTTATAAAAATGTAGGGCTATAGCCAAGCGGTAAGGCAACGGACTTTGACTCCGTGATCGATTGTTCGAATCAATCTAGCCCTGCCATTTTTTTTATAAATTTGAATTTTACAATTGGTGAAAAATATGAAAAGGATGAAATACATTTTTATCTTAATTGGAATAGTTTGTTTTTTAGGAATTATTGCAATTTCTGCTGAATCTGACATTCTATCACAAGAAGTTAAAACAATTGGTTTTATTGTATTAGGTTATATTGGAGTTATTTCCTTTTCATATGGCTGGTTAAAAAAGATGAATAATTAATGAGGCTTAATTAATGAAAAAGAAGACGATTTTTGCATTTTTGTTTCTTGCAATTTTGTTTGTTGTTTTGTCCAAAATAATTATGGATGGTATAGTTTAGAAAACTCAATTTAATTGAGTTTTTTTATTTTGTTTACAATATTAGTCAAAATATTCGCATTTTATTACATATAATGTATTGGGTGATAGAATGCAAACTTTAGTTATAAATCCATACTCAGCAACTCTTCTTAATGCTTTAAATGAAGCAATAGAGTTTAATTTAGGAAAGTTTTTTTTAGTTGGTGATAAGGTAACAATTATTGAAAAATGTTATAAACTAAATATTCAAAGCAAAAAATTTACTATTTATGATATTAGTGAAGATTTGGAAATTGTTAATTTCAGCTTAGAATTATTAAAAGAAGAAAATATAGATGCAATAATTTTTGGTGATTTTCCTGAGAAATATCAAAACAAAATTTTAAATTGTGAAGATGAAAAGTGTTATAGAAGTTTAGAAATTATTGATATACCTTTCTTAAAGCATTTTTTATTTGTTAGTAGTTATTCAAAAGATCATGTCATTGATTATGATGATAAAAAATTAGCAATATTAAATGCGAAAAGAATTATGAATTCGCTTGGAATTAAACAATTAAACGTTGCTTTAATTAGTAATTTAAACGCAAAAGTAGACTTTTTAGAAGCAAGTGTTATTGATGTTATTTTAAAAAAAGAAGGTATCAAAAATATAAAAATATATGATAATTTCAATATTTATAATTTGTTTTTAGTTAATAGTAAAGTAAATATTTTTAACTCAAAAATAAATTTGCTTATCTTTAAAAATTATGAAGCTAGTCAAATTTTTATTGATACTCTTAAAACTTTTGCAAACACAAAAATTGCTAACTTCATCCTTGGTGATGTGTATGGGATGAATGAGAATAGATTTAAAGATCAGTCTGACATTTTATTTGGACTCATCATCTTAAACAAAATCCATAAAGCAAAATTAAATCATAAAGAATTAAATGTTGAGACAGGATAATGTGTTGCAATTTATGTAAAATTAAAATATAATTATAGAGCAAGGATATAAGTTTAAGGAGAAATGTATGATTAATAATTTTAATGATCCTGAAATATTTTCGTTAATTGAAAAAGAATTAGTTCGCCAACAAAATAACATCGAACTAATCGCATCGGAAAACTTTGTTTCAAATGCAGTATTAAAAGCTCAAGGTTCAATCCTAACAAACAAATATGCAGAAGGCTATCCTAAAAAAAGATATTATGGTGGTTGTGAGGTTGTTGATGAGATTGAAGCTTTAGCTATTGAAAGAGCATGCAAATTATTTAATGCAAAATATGCAAATGTTCAACCACATTCCGGTAGTTCTGCAAATATGGCTGCATATCGTGCAGTGTTGAAACCTGGTGATGTAGTTTTAGGGATGGCACTAGATCAAGGTGGACATTTAACTCATGGGCATCCACTTAGTTTTTCTGGGGAAGATTATGAGTTTCATCCATACTATGTAGATAAAGATACGGAAATGATAGATTATGATGGTTTAGAATCATTGGCGAGTAAATTAAAACCAAAGTTAATTGTAGCAGGCGCAAGTGCCTATTCAAGAGAAATTGATTTTAGGAAAATAGGAGAGATTGCTAAAAAAGTTGGTAGCTTGCTGATGGTTGATATGGCACATATTGCAGGTTTAGTTGCTGCAGGATTGCATCAAAATCCAGTTCCGTATGCTGATATCGTTACAACAACAACTCATAAAACATTAAGGGGTCCAAGAGGTGGGCTTATACTAACGAACTCTGCAGATTTAATTACGAAAATAAATAAAGCAATATTCCCAGGAATTCAAGGAGGACCTTTAATGCATATTATTGCTGCGAAGGCGGTGTGCTTCTTAGAAGCAATGACTCCTGAGTTTAAAACTTATCAAGAACAAGTAATTAAAAACTCTAAAACACTAGCAGAAGAATTGAAAAAGTTAAATTATGAAATTGTTGCTGGTGGCAGTGATAACCATATGGTGCTTGTAAATGTGAAGAAAAGTTTAGGAATTACTGGAAAATTTGCGGAAGAAGTTCTAGATGATGTCTTAATCACTTGCAATAAAAATACTGTTCCATATGATGATGAAAAACCTATGTATGGAAGTGGTATAAGACTAGGTGTTGCAAGTATTACAACTAGAGGTTTCAAAGAACAAGAAGTAAAAGAAGTTGCTTTACTACTTGATCGAGCACTTCGAAATTATGATAATAAAGAAGAGTTAGCAAAAATAAAAAGAGAAGTAATCAAGCTTACAAGTAAGTTTCCGATATATGTATAAATAACAAAAACAGCCACAATGGCTGTTTTTAATTTTCTAATGTTATTTTTAGTCCGAGTTTAGTTAGTTTTCCGATTGGGTCTTCATAGCCGCGAAGAAGGGTTTCAATATTGTCTATTTAAGTAATTCCTTTTGTAAGTGTGCTTGCTAAAACTAGGGAAGCTGCACCTCTTAAATCATAGGCAGTTAAATTACTAGGTTTTAATTCTTTACCACCTTTTACAATAACCTTATTGCCCTCAACTTCTATATCTGCTCCCATTTTGATAAGTTCATTAACATGAGAAAGACGATTTGAAAAAATCGTTTCTTCAATTATTGATTCACCATCTATAGTAAGCATTAGTGCAGCAAGAGGTTGCCCCAAGTCGGTTGGAAATCCTGGATATGGTTTAGTTGTTATAAGGAAATTATTTAATGTTTCAGCTCGTTTAATAAATATTTCGTTTTCTTTTATTTTTAGAGTGCAGCCAATTTCTCTTAATAAATCAGTTAAAGCAATTAAGTGAGTTGGATTGACGTTTAATACATTAATACCATTTCCAGTTGCGATTGCTCCAAGGATTAAATAAGTACCTGCTTCGATTCTATCGCTAATGATAGTATAATCGGTTTGTTTTAATTTTTTCACGCCTGTTATTTTAATTATTGGTGTTCCTAAACCTTCAATTTTTGCCCCCATAGAAATAAAGAAATTACCTACATCAACAATTTCTGGTTCGATTGCTGCATTTGTTATTGTTGTTATGCCTTTTGCTTTTACTGCTGCTAATATTGTGTTTATTGTAGCTCCAACTGAAGGGAAATCTAAATGAATATTTGTACCTATTAATTTTTTTGCTTTTAGATGGATTTCTTCATCGTTAGTAAGCAGGTTTGCTCCAAGTTTTTGAAAACTTTCTAAGTGAAAATTAATAGGTCTATTACCTAAATTACAACCCCCAGAGTTACTAATTTTTACATTTCCTATCTTACCTAGCATTGAGCCCATAAAGTAATATGAACCACGTAACTTTTTTACAAGTTCATTATTTATATGATAATGAACTTTTCTTTTTGCTTTAATTGTAACAACATTGTTTTCAAAGGTTATTAAATAACCCATATCACGCATTATTTCAATTAGAGTATTTACATCATCTATATTTGGAACATTTCTAATCACTACATTTTCATCGGCTAAAATGGATGCTGGGATTATTGCAACAGCACTATTTTTGGCTCCACTTATATGAACACTACCTTCTAATTTCTGTTTTCCTCTAAGTTTTATTTTCATATTTTCACCTCATATGACACTAAAGTTTATGAAAAATAAATTAAATATATTCTTTTTGCTGTTTAATTTAAAATTTACTTTTAATTAGCATAAAAAAATGGTATTATAGTAATGTAAAAGGGTGAATAGTATGAACGATTTAAAAACAAAGGCATTAGAATTCCACGTTGGTGGAAAAGTAGAAATTAAGTCAAAAGTTAAGCTTGATGATAAAAATGATTTGTCACTAGCTTATTCTCCTGGAGTTGCTTATCCATGTTTGGAGATTGCAGAAGATAAGGAATTAGCATATCGCTACACGTCAAAGCATAATACGATTGCTGTAATTACAGATGGTAGTGCAGTCTTAGGTCTTGGAGATATTGGACCTGTTGCAGCGATGCCAGTAATGGAAGGTAAATGTTTGTTATTTAAGAAGTTCGCAAATGTTGATGCAATTCCAATTTGTATTGATGCAAAAGATACTGAAGAGTTAATTAACACTATTAAAGCAATTGCACCATCATTTGGAGGAATTAATCTTGAAGATATTGCATTCCCAAAATGTGTAGAAGTAGAAGAACGATTAGCAGAAGAGTTAGATATTCCTGTTTTTCATGATGATCAAAAAGGAACAGCAATTGTTACAGCTGCTGCATTAATTAATGCCGCTAGATTAGTAAATAAACCACTTCATACTTTAAGAGTTGCAATGTCAGGTTTTGGTTCAGCTGGAAGTAGTATTGCAAAGTTATTAAAAAAATTAGGTGTAAAAACTATCTATGCTGTTAATAGAAAAGGTATAATTAGTAAAACTAAAGACTACCCAAAAACAGTTACGGATATGTTAGAAAATAACTTAATTGATTCTTATGATATTAAGGACAGAGATGATCTAGCTGAAATAGTTAAAGATTCAGATGTATTTATTGGAGTAAGTGTTCAAGATGTATTAACACCTGAAATGGTTAATACAATGAAAGATAAACCGATTATTTTCGCACTTGCAAATCCAAATCCTGAAATTAGTTATGAAAATGCACAAAAATCAAAAGCATATATTATTGCAACTGGAAGAAGCGATTATCCAAATCAAATAAATAATGTACTTGCTTTTCCGGGCTTATTTAGAGGAATCTTAGATGCTAGATATAAAAAAATTACAGATGAAATGTGTCTTGCAGCAAGTTATGCTATTGCTGACTTAATTAAAGATGAAATTAGACCTGACTATATAGTTCCATCTGTATTTGATGAAAGAGTGGTAGTTGCAGTAAGAAATGCAATAATAGAAACTGGAGAATAATATGAGATATAGATTAGAAAAAGATGCATTTGGTGAAATGCGGGTTCCCCTACAGGCATATTTTGGAGTGGGCTCACAAAGATCTAAAGACCTTTTTCAAATAACTAAACATGGTTTAAACCGCCAAATGATTCGTTCATTTGCTTGGATAAAAAAGTCTGCTGCAAAAGCTAATTTTGATTGTGGTAATATTGATTCAAGGATTGAGAATGCTATCTCACTTGCGTGCGATGAAATCATTAATGGGCGTTTACACGGCCAATTTGTAACCGACTTAGTTCAAGGTGGCTCAGGTATTGCAATGAATACAAATGCCAATGAAGTTATTGCTAACCGTGCTAACGAATTACTAGGCGGTGAAAAAGGTAAATATGATATTGTCCATCCTGACAATCATGTAAATCTAAATCAAGATAGTATTACGGTTGTTTTGATGGCTAGTAAGTTTTCCACAAACAGACTTACTAAAAAGCTTTTAACAGAAACAAAAAAATTACTAAATGCAATTAATGATAAAGTTAATGAATATAACTTAGATAAAAGTACTTATTCATTTGGTCAAGAAATTTTAACCCTTGCTAATACATTGGAAAGAGATATCAAAAAAGTTACTCAAAATTTAGCTTCACTATTAGAAGTTAATGTAACTATTCCAAATGTAATTAGTGAAAATGATGTCTTTACAAAAAAATATATTAAATACTTATCTCAATATGTTGGTGAAAATATCAAACAAATAAAAAACCCGATTATGTTTAACCGAAGCCTAGATGATATTAGTCAAGTATCCTATAGCTTAAAAGCACTT
>DUVT01000206.1 GCA_012840905.1 Acholeplasmataceae bacterium | reverse complement strand
TGATCCAATTCACCATCTAAACGCACATACAAGATATTCTTTTTAATCAACATTTGAACATTTAATAACACTTTTCATACTCCCCCTTACATCTAGAACTTATTTTATCATGAGTATGTAAATAACTCTAGATTATATTACTTTTTAGTTGATTCTAAATAATATTATACAAAAGATATTTGTAGGATAATGTAAGAAAATGCATGAAAAAGAATTAATTAATTACTTTGCTTTGAATATAATTGAATAAAATTTAATAATGTTATTAATAGTAATATTCTAATAATTCGAGGAAATAATTATTAATATCAAAAACTTTCTTCTAAATACTAAATTAAAAAGTTAAAATTCAAACTAAAAAGAGTTAGTTTTTTTTAACCAACTCTTTTTTTAATCTCATCTTGAACGTAATATGGTACGACTACTCCTGCTTTTCCATAATTACTTAACACCATTTCACAATCTATACTCACTACTTCATTATCCACTTCAAACTTATAGCCAAATTTTAAAATATTTAACTTTTTATCCTCAACTTTAAATTTTAAATACAAATCATAATATGGCATATCTTTATATTCAATTAGCTTTTCCAAGTATTTTAGACTTTCATAAATATCTTCAATATATTTATTTATTTTATCTTCTTTTATAACATAATAACCATCATCATTTTTCTTGAAATCTTCTAGTGAAATAGAAAATATTTTATTAAAATCAAGTTTTACTTTTTTAATATCAGTATTATCTAATTTTTCATTTTTCCATAGATAACCACTATTATTAAAATTAAATCCAATAACAAGATAGTTCTCAGCATACCAATCTTCTAAAATATATATATCAATTATTGCATTTTCAATCCTAACCTGACTATATATATTATTATAGTCTACAATCATATCTGTTTTTATGCTATCTTTCAAATCATTTGAATCAAGTTCAATAACCATAGACAGTTCAAAATTATTGAAATTTTCTTCTTTAAAAGCGTCATGTACATCATAATCTGTACATCCAAAAAAAACCAAAGTTAAAGCAAAAATAAATAATAATCCTAATCTTTTTTTCAATTATCCTCCATTATATTTATATTGAAAGTAAAAGATCCCTTCATAGTTATTATAGCATCATTTAGCGTTTATTTTCTTGAACCTTTAGAAAACTTAATCTATTTAAATTTAACTATTAGTTAATAATTCAGTTAATCATATAAAATTAAAGAAAGTATCTATAGAAAAAATTAAAAGGCTGTAATAAAATACAGCCATTTTCGATTAGTTTTATATTAAAAGTTGTTTAAGTTATTTAGCTTTAATTAAGTCATATGCATTAACAAACAATTCCATATCTTTTGCATTGCATGATTCACAAAGTGGTACTATATATCTATCGCGATTCTTGTTTGGTACTTGAACATAGCTAACTAATGTAGCTTTTCCATCACAACCAAAACGAGCGCACATTTCAAAATTTCTTCCAGATTGAACTTCCCACAAAGATTTCAATGAAATTTTTGGTTGATAATCTAAGGCTTCACCTCTTATTCTAACTGCAGTATACATATAATCTCCTTTCCTTATTGATTAAGTTTTTAAACAAAATCAACAATGTAAACGTTTTATTCATTTTGTATTTTTATTATATAATATAGAATATTCAATTTCAAATAATATGCTTATGTTTTTTACATAAATTTGAAAAAAGATATGAATAAAAAAATCATATCTTTCGTTTTTAAAAATAAATTGTTTGATTTATCATTCTTACTATATAAACAATTACTATAAATGCTATGTTTAAATATAAGAATGAATAGAAATAAATTGGTCTAATTTTCTTAATTAAATAATCACTATTAACAAATAGCAACAAACAAATTAAAACTGAGACACCCGCAGGCTGATAAAATAGATAACCTTTAAAATCCAATAACATGAGTGATATTAACGAACGAGTAGTTCCACATGTCGGACAAGGTATATCAAATATATCCTTAATTGGACAGCTCCATCCTAATAAGTGAAGTATCAAGAAATAAACGATAAATACTCCAACTACAATAAGATGACGTTTAATAAACTTATTTGTAAAAATTTTTTTCATCTTAGAGAATTTGCATAATTTTGTTTAAGTTTTGTTCTTTAGTTTTGTCTGAAATTAAGAACCAGTCAACGATTGTTAAAACACCACATAATCCAAAAGTTAATAATTTTAAAATACCCATTCCAATATCACCAAGCATGAAACGGTCAATTCCTAAATAACCTAAAAAAATTGAAATTAATAACATTGTAGTAGGTTCTTTAAGATCCAATGATAAAAGTAATGAATATTTACTTTCATCTGCCTGTAATAACCTATCCCTTAACATCATAACTTTGTTGTTAGGGAAGTATTTTCCGTTTGCCATTATATAAGCATCAACTTTTACATCATCCATTTTTTTACTCCTCCTTAGTAACTTCTCTTTAATTATACATAACAAAAATTTGAAAGTCAATTAAATTTGAAAAGGCATTTCTCTTTTTTGAAATGCCTTTTATCATTATGATACTAAAAATATTTCTTTAAACACTTCGTAGAGAATATTGAAAAATGAAGCTTTTACAACATCTTCTTCAACAACCAAATCTACCTCTTTTAATAATTTACCATCGTAGAATATTTTGATTGTACCTACTTTTTTGTTGTCATAACCAATATTCTCATAAATAATGTTTATTTCTGTTTTGATTTCTTTTAAGTCAGTTCCTTTTTTTCTTAGGACATTTACATCTTCACTAATTACAATGTTATAACACTTCGGATAGAACCTTACATCTTCATAAGTCTCAATTACATTGTTTTTCTTATAAATCGGGTGAACATCATATGTGGACAATGCATAATTTAACATTTGCATTATTTCAGCATTTCTAACCTTTGGATCTGAATTACCCATCGTAACTGCAATAAATCGTTTATTATCACGCTTAATAGTTGCAGTTAAACAATAACCACTTTCGTTAGTCCAACCAGTTTTAATTCCATCTACACCTTCTACAAACTTAACTAATTTATTTGTATTAACTAACCAGAACCTATTTGGTTGCCCTTCACGTAGATAGTCTTCATAAATCTTAGTATAATCTAGGATTTCCGGATGGTGGTTTACTAAATAAGCTCCCATAATAGCCATATCACGTGCTGTAGATACGTGGCCTGGTTCAGGTAGACCATTACAGTTTTTAAAAACTGTATTTGTTGCACCAATTTGTTTAGCTTTATGGTTCATCATTTTTACAAAATTAGTTTCACTACCACCAATTGCTTCTGCAAAAACTACGGATGAATCATTTGCTGAATTTATTGCAATTGATTTTAGTAAGTCTTCTACTGACATCTTTTCTCCAGGTTCTAAGTAGATGTTAGTTCCACCCATGCTAGATGCATATTCACTCGCAGTTAATTCTTGATCTAGTCTTAAAACATTATTTTTTATTGCTTCAGCAATCAAAATCATTGTCATTATTTTAGTCATACTTGCAGGTGGTCTTACTTCATCTGCATTTTTCTCATAAATAACTTCAAGTGTAGTTGGCTCTATTAGAATCGCAGTTTTTGCATCTTTAACTAATTCTAGTTCTACTTCATCATCAATTACTTCATCAGTGTTTTCATCTTCAAGTATATTATTTGCCTTTAATTTATTATCATATCGTATAAATCCAAACGTAAAACAAATGAATAAAATAACAATGACTATAAAGCTTTTCTTTAAATTTATATCATTTTTCAAACTTTATCACCATTAAATATTATTATTCATTTCGCTAAAAAAGAACAAAAATACTACAATTTAAAATGTCTTGTTGCTTCGACTGCAATCTTCCATCCTCTGTATAAGTTATACCTAACTTCATCATTAATTTTATTTGTGAAGATTTTTTCAATCGAACGCATCTTTTTTATTTCTTCTTTATCTTTCCAAACCCCAACTGCTAAGCCAGCAAGATAGGCAGCACCTAAGGCAGTTGTTTCTAAACATTTCGGACGAATAATTTTTGTATTCAGAATATTTGCTTGAAATTGCATTAAGTAATCATTAATAGAAGCTCCGCCATCAACTGCTAAATGCTTAATTTTTACTTTTGCTTCTTGTTGCATTACTTCCATTACATCTTTACTTTGGTAAGCAATAGCTTCAATTGTTGCAGCAATAATGTTTTCTTTTGATGTTGCACGAGTTAGGCCAAATATAGCACCTCTTGCATCATTATCCCAATATGGTGTACCTAGTCCAACAAAAGCTGGTACAAAGTAAACACCATTACTATTATTGTCTCTAGATAAATAGTTTTCACAATCACTCGATTTTCTAAAAAACCTTAAACCATCTCTTAACCATTGAACTGCACTTCCACTAACAAAGACTGATCCCTCTAAAGCATATTCGACTTTACCATTAATTTGCCATGCGATTGTAGATAGTAGTCCTGTATTTGAATAAACTAATTTATCTTGCGTATTCATTAACATAAAACAGCCTGTACCATAGGTATTTTTAATTTCACCTTCAGTAAAACAACATTGGCCAAATAAAGATGCTTGTTGGTCTCCCACTATACTTGCTAAAGGTATTTCGTAATCTTTATCTATTTCTTCAAACTTTACATAACCATATACTTCACTTGTATTTCTTACTTCTGGAAGAATTGATTTAGGTATTCCTACAATCTCTAATATTTCTTCATCCCATTTGTTTTCTTTGATATTGTATAACATTGTTCTAGAAGCATTGGAAGCATCTGTAATATGAAGCTTACCTTTTGATAAATGCCAAGCTAAGTAAGTATCGATTGTTCCAAAAAGGAGCCTATTTTTATTAGCAAGCTCTCTTGCACCTTTTACATTATCCAATATCCATTTTATTTTACTAAGTGAAAAGTAAGGGTTTATCAATAAACCTGTTTTTTCTTGAAATAATTTTTGATAACCTTGTTTTATTAAATCATCACATATAGCTTGTGATTGGCGACTTTGCCAGACAATAGCATTATAAACTGGTTTACCTGTTTCTTTATCCCACATTATCGTAGTTTCTCTTTGATTAGTAATCCCAATTGCACTAATATCTCTTAAAGATAAACCACTCTTATTTATCACATTTTTTACAACTCCCCAAACAGTTTCCAATATTTCTTCACCATCATGTTCTACCCAACCATTATGAGGGTGAATTTGTGTGAACTCCATTTGACTAGTCGCAATTAAATCTGACTTACGGTTGAATATTATTGCTCTAGTACTTGTAGTTCCTTGATCGATTGCTAGCACATATTTTTCCATAATTTCACCTATTCCTTTAATTAATTTTATCACAAACAACTTAAAAAACAAATATGCATTTTGCCCATACATATCTAAAAACAAAGAATAAATTAAATTAGGAGGTAAGGAATGAATTATCAAAGAGTAGACTATCCTAACGGATACAAAAAAATCATTAAACCTTTTGAGCCATGTCCACAAGTACCAAGACCCCCAAAACCAGATATACCACCAATGCCACTACCAACACCTATGCCAATGCCTGAGGAAATTAATAATTTTGAAAAACCATCTATGCCACCTCAACCAACATTAAATTTATTCCCAGTTGATGAAGGTTATATCAATG
>DUVT01000205.1 GCA_012840905.1 Acholeplasmataceae bacterium | reverse complement strand
TCCACATTCTCAAATGGACTAATAATCTTTTTCATCACGACTTCATTAACGCCTTCAGAATAATTTGGAACAATCTCAATAATCTTTTTCAAAGCAACTCCTCCTTATAACCAATTATATCATAATCAATTTTTATTTTAAACTCAATAATTTGTAAACAGTTATTTCTCTATATGATGTTCCAGATATGTCCTTATATAGCCCACCATACTGTGTAATAATAAAAAAGATTTATGGAGTATTTCCATAAATCTAATTTTTTAGATCTCTATTATTGTACCGCTAACAACTTCACTCAAAGTTGGATGAGCAAAAATAATGTTCTTTGCATCTTTAATACTTACATTTGCACTCATTAATGTAACTGCTTCATGGATTAATTCTGAAGCTGACGGGCCAATTATATGGACCCCTAAAATCTTATCATCACAACTTATAAGTTTTAAAAACCCATCTGTATTACCCATCGAATGAGCTTTGCCGTTAGCCTTAAATAAAAATTTCGTTACTTTATAGTCAAGACCTTTTGCTTCTTCTTCAGTTAAGCCAACTGTTGCAACTTCTGGAAAAGTAAAAATACAACTTGGATTCAAATTAAAATCTATTCGAGTATCTTCACCTAAAATATGACTTAACACTTGATAACCCATATAAGTTGCGCTATGGGCAAGCATTAGTTTACCGGTTACATCACCAATTGCATAGATGTTTGGAATATTGGTTTGAAAGTAATCATTAACATCTATTCCATGTTTTGAATAAATTATTCCTACTTCATCTAAACCTAAATTGTCAACATTTGGACGTCTACCTACTGCAACTAAAACTTTATCAAAATGACTACTTTTTACTTCACCTTTATTTTCAAAGTAAATTTCATTACCTTCAAGGCCAAGAACTTTAGAATTTAAATAAAATTTTATTCCTAAAGTTTTCAAGTAAGTTTGAAGTCTTTTTGTTATTTCTTTATCAACTACAGATAATATTTCACTTTGAGCTTCGATAACTTCTACTTCGCTTCCAAACATGTTAAAAATACTTGCTAGTTCAATACCAATTACTCCACCACCAATGACTACTAATTTTTTTGGAGGAGTATTAATATCAAGAAGTTCTGTAGAAGTAATTACATCTTTACTATTAATACCTTGGATATTTAGTTTTGCAGGGCTTGATCCTGTTGCAATTACAATATTAGTTCCTTTATACACTTCATCATTTACTAAAACTTCAATATCTGAAATTAGTTTTGCTTCGCCAAACACTAGTTGTACATTTGACTTTTTAAATTGAAAGTTTATACCACTTTCTAAATTACTAACTACTTCAGCTTTTTTCTGTTTAACTTTAGAAAAGTCGAATTTGAAATCACCAATTATTCCAAAATCACTAAAACTTTTTGCTTCTTTTAAAATCTTAGCACTATGAAAGTAAGTTTTTGTAGGAATACAACCGTGATGTAAGCAAGTTCCCCCGAGTTTATTTTTTTCAATTAATAAAGTATCTAAACCTTTTTTACCTGCTGCAAGGGCCAGTTCATATCCTCCTGGCCCTGCACCAATAATGATTAAATCTTTAATCATAAAATATCCTTATATTTTACTTTTGGTTGTCTTGCAGCTCTAACTTCATCCAAGCGGCGAACAACCGTAGTATGTGGAGCAGTTTTTAGAAGCTCAGGATTTTCCTCTGCTTCTCTTGCTATTTTTTTCATTACACTTATAAAATCATCCAATGTTTCTTTTGACTCTACTTCAGTAGGTTCAATCATCATTGCTTGATGGAACACTAATGGGAAGTAAATTGTTGGTGGATGATAACCATAATCTAAGAGTCGTTTTGCAACATCTAATGTAGTTGCCTTACCACTTCTTAAGCCATCGAAGACTACTTCATGTTTACATAAACCTTCGATTGGTAATTTATAATCATCTTTTAAAGACTCTTTAATATAGTTTGCATTTAACACAGACAGGTATGCTACATCTTTAACGTTTTCTCTACCTAATGTTAATAAATAAGTATATGCTCTTAGAACCACTAAGAAATTCCCATAAAAACCGCTAATATTGCCGATAGAATCCTTGCTATAGTCTAAGTAATATTCTTTATCGTTCTTCATTACTCTTGGATTAGGAAGCAAATGTGCAAGTTCTTTAGTAACACCTACAGGACCGCTTCCAGGACCTCCACCACCGTGTGGTGTTGAGAAGGTTTTGTGTAGGTTGATATGCATAATATCAAAGCCCATATCACCTGGTCTATATAATCCAAGTAATGCGTTTAAGTTAGCTCCATCATAATATAGCAAACTACCATTATCATGAACCAACTTTGAAATTTCACAAATATCCTTTTCAAATATTCCAAGTGTATTAGGATTTGTAAGCATAATCCCAGCTACTTCATCTGTAAGTAGTGGTTTTAATTTTTCTACATCAACAATACCATCTTTTGTACTGTCAACTTGAACTACTTCCATCCCACAAACACTAACTGTTGCAGGGTTTGTTCCATGAGCAGAATCAGGAACAATTACTTTAGTTCGTTTCAAGTCACCACGATTAATATGGTATTGTTTCATAATCATAATTCCAACCGTTTCTCCATGAGCACCTGCATATGGATTAAATGAAAACTCATATAAGCCAGTAAGTTCTGCTAACATTTTTGATGTTTCATAATAAACTTGTAGTGCTCCTTGAGTAGTAGATGTTGGTTGTAATGGATGAATTCTTGTAAAGTTTGGATTGTTTACTACTTCATCATTAATCTTTGGATTATATTTCATTGTACAAGAACCGAGCGGATAAAATCCTTTATCAACCCCATAGTTTTTCATGGAGAGATTAGTATAATGACGCACTACGTCTAACTCACTAACTTCAGGCATATCTAGGCTAGCATTTCTTGAAAACTTTTCATCAAGTTTATACTCTTTTACATTATCTTTTGGTAGTTGATAACCTACTCTACCTGGTTTTGATAATTCAAATATTAACTTATCATACATCACTATACACCTCAATCAACTTCACAAACTCATCGATTTCCGCTTTAGTTCTTGCTTCTGTTGCACAAAACATTATATGGCCTTTATATTCAGGACCAAGATTACTTAAATCATAACCAGATAAATACCCATTTGCCATTAAGTAATCATTTAGTTTTTCGATATCTAAATCAGTTTGTAAAACAAACTCTTTAAAGAAGTTATTTTGATTAACATCTTTAAACTTATTTGTATTTATTAAACTTTCTTTTAAGTAATGTGCATTATTGAAGCTGCGTTTTGCAACATCAACTAAACCTCTTTTACCCATTAACGACATATAAATTACTGTATGAAGTGCCATCAAACTTTGGTTTGAACAAATATTCGAATTAGCTTTTTCGCGACGAATATGTTGTTCACGTGCTTGTAAAGTTAATGCAAACCCACGTCTTCCATCAACATCATAAGTCATACCACAAATTCTTCCTGGCATCTTACGGATGAATTTTTCTGTAGTTGCCATATAGCCAACGTATGGACCACCAAAGTTATATGGAATACCTAATGTTTGACCATCACCACAAGCTATATCAGCACCATACTCTCTAGGAGTTTTTAAAACACTTAAAGTGCTTGGATCAACATTCATTATAAATAATGATTTATTAGCTTCAATTAAATCTTTAAAGCCAGTAAATTCTTCAATCGAACCAAAGAAGTTTGGATTTTGTACAATAACACATGCAACTTCATCATTAAGTTTCTTTTCTAAATCAGCTTTTGAAGTTTCAAAGTTTTCACTTTCAATTACCTCAATTTCAATATTACGATATTTTGCATACGTTCTTAAAACTTCAATTGTTCTTGGA
>DUVT01000204.1 GCA_012840905.1 Acholeplasmataceae bacterium | reverse complement strand
GAGAAAATTGTTATTTACAGTAAAGAAAGGAACTGACAAGTATGTATCAAAAGGTTAAAGGAACAAATGATTTTTATGGCGAAAGCGCAAGTAAATATAGATTTATACAAAATACAATAACGGATGTAATAAAAAACTATGGCTATGAAGAGATCATAACACCAATTTTTGAAAATACAGAATTATTTGTGCGTGGTGTTGGTGATGAGACAGATATCGTTTCAAAAGAGATGTATACATTTTTAGATAAAGGTAATCGTAGCATAACTTTACGACCAGAAGGTACTGCAAGTGTTGTAAGAAGTTTTTTAGAAAATAAAATGTATGCTAACAATCAACTAGTAAAACTGTTTTATTTTGGACCAATGTTTCGTTATGAAAGACCACAAACAGGTCGCTTCCGTCAATTCACACAATTTGGTGTTGAAGTTTTCGGCGAAGCATCGCCTTTACTTGATGCAGATGTAATTATTAGTGCATATCAAATATTCAAAGCTTTAGGCATTAATAATTTAAAACTAAAGATAAATACAATTGGTGATTTTGCATCACGTAAAAATTATGTGGAAATTTTAAAAGATTATTTTAGAAAAGATATAGATAAATTATGTAGTGATTGCAACAGACGCTTAGAAAAAAATCCACTGCGTATACTAGACTGTAAAGTAGATGCTGAAAGTCCAATTATTAAAAATGCACCAAAAATAACTGATTATTTAACAAATGAAGCTAAGGATTACTTTAAAGAAGTATTAGAAGCTTTAGAATATAACAATATTAAATATGAAGTTGATGAAACATTAGTTAGAGGACTTGATTATTATACAGATACAGTTTTTGAATTTATCATTGATAGCAATGATAAATTAAATGGACTTGCTATTTGTGGTGGTGGTAAATACTCTGATATGGTTAAATCTTTTGGTGGCCCTGATATTCCAGGGATTGGTTATGCCTTTGGAATTGAAAGAGTTATTTCCATCATGGAACAAAACAACTTATTTCCTAACTTACAAAAATCTGCTGATGTAGTTTTAATTTCGCTTGATAAGAATTCAAAACTTTATAGCTTAAACTTAGCAAGAACTTTGAGAGAAAATGGTTTATATGTTGATTTAGATTACAAAGCAACAAATATGAAGCCACAATTTAAACTTAGTGATAGATTAAATGCGAAATTTATTATAATTATTGGTGAAGATGAATTAAAATCTAAAACTGTTACTATCAAAAATACAACAATAAAAGAACAAGTTACAATAGAAGATACAAAAATTTTAGAATATTTAAAGGAGAATCTCTAAATGCGAACACATAATAATGGTGAATTACGAATATCTGATGTAAATAAAGATGTTACGTTAGTTGGTTGGGTAGCAAAAAAAAGAAATTTAGGCGGACTAATTTTTATAGATTTACGTGATCGCTATGGTATAACACAAATTGTTTGTAGACCAGAAAATCCAAACTATGAAACTTTAGAAAATGTAAGAAATGAATATGTTATTCAAATAACTGGGACAGTTATTGAACGTGAAAGCAAAAATAAAAACTTACCTACAGGTGAGATTGAAGTTGATGTAAAAAGCATTAAAATATTAAGTGAAGCAGAACAAACACCACTTATTATTGCTGATGAAACTGATGCTTTAGAAGATACAAGAATGAAGTATCGTTACTTAGACTTAAGAAGACCTGTAATGCAAAAGAAATTAATTTTAAGACATAAGATAGCAAAAGCGGTAAGAAATTATTTTGATAGTTTGGATTTTGTTGAGATTGAAACACCAATTTTTGGTAGATCAACCCCAGAAGGTGCAAGAGACTATCTTGTTCCTTCAAGAGTTCATCCAGGTAAGTTTTATGCATTACCTCAATCACCACAAATCTATAAACAACTATTAATGATTTCTGGATTTGAAAGATATTACCAAATTGCTAAATGCTTTAGAGATGAAGACTTACGTGCAGACCGTCAAATGGAGTTTACGCAAATTGACGTTGAAATGAGTTTTATCGATGAAGAAGATGTTTATAATGTTATGGAAAACATGGTAAAACAAGTAATGAAAGAAGTTAAAGGTATTGATATTAAATTACCACTTCCACGTTACAAATTTGAAGATGCTATGAATATATTTGGAGGCGATAAACCTGATACAAGATTTGAACTTCATTTGAATGATATTAGTGAGATTGTAAAAGATTTAGACTTTGCTGTATTTAAAGATAATCTTGCTGGTGGAGGCATAATAAAAGCTATAAATGCAAAAAATGCTGCTGATAAATATTCAAGAAAAGAAATCGATCGTTTAACAAATGAAGCTAAAAAATATAAAGCTAAAGGATTAGCTTGGCTAAAATATAATGATGGTGAATTTAGCGGTTC
>DUVT01000203.1 GCA_012840905.1 Acholeplasmataceae bacterium | reverse complement strand
AAACTATATAATAACTTAAATATCTTAATTAGAGTTCAGCCAATTGCAATTATAACTACAATAATTTTATGGCTTGGTATTAATTATAAAATAAATAGAATTTATAATTAAAAAATCTTTATCATGTAACTGATAAAGATTTTTTTTTAATTTGTTATCGTATTCGTAGCTTTTTCATATAGTTGTTCAGGATCAACATATTTACCGTTAACAGAGATTTTAAAGTGAACATGGTTTCCTGCAGATGCATCATATTCACATTGTCCACTCTTGCCAATTACATCTCCTTGAACAACCTCATCGCCAACTTCGACTTCAACAGTTCCCAAACTATGATATTCAGTCTTAATTCCATATGTATGTTCAATTGTTACAGTCTTACCGTATAGGTGGCTATCTTGAACATCAACAACTGTTCCGCTTAAACTTGCAATAACTGAAAACTCTTCATCATCTTCTCTTGCATATGACATACCTCTACTCATATGATATTGAGAACCAAAGTTTATCAATGACATTTCTTGGTCTTCAGTTGATTTTTCAAGTGCCCAGAACTTACGAACAACTATAACATCTACATCTGAACTATATGGAGCCTTGACAAATTCGTATGTGATTTCGTCTTCATCATTATCCTTATCGTCATCGTCATCATCTTCGTCGTTTTGTCCTGGAGGATTATTATCTATAGGATCTTTCTCATCGCCAGGCGCAAGTAAACTTAATGAGATGAAGAATACTCCAAATACTAGGATTAATACTGTAATAAAAAGAATGCGTTGAGCTTTTTCTTTTGAGATATTGTTAAATATCTTCACAATTATCACCTCGATACTATTATTTACTGAGGTGATTTTTTTATACAAAAATTTATTATTTTATCACAACACTATACAACTTTTCTAATGTATAGGTAAATGCAAAACTAAGTAAGAATGAAATAATAATTGAAAAAAACATTACCAGCAGTCTAATTTGCCAAGTAGAATTGTAACGAAAGAATTTCGAAAAATCAATTGCCATTAATGCTCGATAGATAATAGGTATCAAGCCAAAAAAGATAATAAAATACCACATTGCAATTAAATCAGCAATAATCATTGGTCTAAATACCTCGCAAGTGTAAATAGTAAATCAGATAAGCGATTTAAATACACTAAAATATTTTTATTGATTTCTTTATCTTGTGCATATTCTACTACCCATCTTTCAAGTCTTCTGGAAACAGCTCTTGCAAGATGCAAATGACTACTACCTTTATTTAATCCAGGCACTATAAACTGAGTTAGTTTAGGCATCTTGTTAGTGTATTCGTCAATTAAACTTTCAAAGTAGGTAATTCTATCTTCTTTAATTAAATTCCCATCACCATAACCAATAATATCAGCACTAACATTTATGATCTCTTTTACAATCCCTAAAATTATTTCTTTAATCTTTTCATCTTCAATGAAATGATAACTAACCATTAATGCTGCAGCTAGTTCATCTGCAGATCCAACTGCATGAATAACTACATCAGATTTATAAACCCGCCTTTTGACTGCAGACGTTTCTAAATTATCTCCTGTCTTTGTATATATTTTCATACTTACCTCTCTATTACTTGATAATTTATTATACCATATTTAAACTAACATTTTAACCTATTTAAATGACTTCTTTTTAATTTTAAAGTTTT
>DUVT01000202.1 GCA_012840905.1 Acholeplasmataceae bacterium | reverse complement strand
ATTATTAGTAACAATACTAATGACTGGAAAGTTATCCATGGATTATGTTGATGATGTTGGTACATTTTTAAGTAATAATATGGCATTCTTTTTTATTCCAGCTGCGGTATCTGTTATTGAATATCTAGATTTGCTTGAATCAAACATTTTTAAAATTTTAGTTATTATCGTTTTAACAACCATTATAAGTTTTCTTGCTATTTATGGAAGTGTCTTACTGACATTAAAATTAATGAAACGTGAGGAAGCATAATCTATGTATGAAATTGTTACATCACAAGCATTTGGGATAATGCTTACTTTATTATTTTATATTATTGGGACATACCTTTATAATAAGACAAAAATAACTTATTTGAATCCATTATTAATAGCAACAATACTTTTAATACTTTTTATTAAAATAGCTAAAATTGACCTTAATACTTTTTTAACTGACTTAAGTGGTATTAATGTATTTTTAGGTCCGTTAATTGTTTCATTAGCTGTACCAATTATTAAAAGAATTGATTTAATAAAGAAAAACATTGTACCAATTATTGTAGGTGCGTTTTTTGGTTCGTTAGCATCCATGTTAAGTGTAATAGTATTAGGTAAGTGGTTTGGGTTGGATCAAGAATTAATTGCATCAATAATTCCCAAGTCTGCAACAACTCCAATTGCAATTGAAGTTACAAATAAACTTGGGGGTATTAGAGCAATCACAGTTGCAGTAGTTATTATTTCTTCAATTATTGGTACAATTTTAATTCCGCTATTAATTAAGATATTAAGAATTAAAGATCCGAAGATTGTTGGAATGGGACTTGGGATTACTTCACATGCTGTTGGAACCTCAAAAGCAATTGAAATACACCAAACTGCAGGTGCTATTGCAGGAGTTGCTTTAGTCTTTAGTGGGATTGCAACAGCAATAATTGCAATGTTTTTATAAAAGAAATTAATAATACATATAATAGAAATGTATCTTTTATAGAAATAAATGAATATAATAAAAAAATGAAAGAAGGTAAAAAGTAAATGATAGTAAAATCTATTGATGAGTTAATTGGCAATACGCCAGTTATTTATAATAAAGGAATTTATATAAAGTTAGAATATTTTAATGCATCTGGTTCGGTAAAAGACCGACCTGCAAAATGGATGGTTGAAGGGATGGAAAAGGATGGTAGACTTAAACCAGGGGATACGATTGTAGAACCAACAAGTGGTAATACTGGAATTAGTCTTGCAATGATCGGTGCAAGCAAAGGTTATAAAGTAGTCCTTGTAATGCCGGATACAATGAGTAAAGAACGTCGTGATATTATGAGAGCCTATGGTGCAGAATTAATCTTAACTCCAGGTGAACAAGGAATGACAGGTGCAATTGAAGAAGCTAAACGTTTAGTTAGAGAAAAAGGCTATGTTATGCCACAACAATTTGCTAATGAATATAATGTATTAGCTCATGAAGAATCAACTGCAAAAGAGATTATTAAAGATTTTAAAGAATTAGATTTCTTTGTTTCTGGAATTGGAACTGGTGGAACAATTACTGGTGTAAGCAAGATAATTAAAAAATATTATGAAAATGTAAAAATAATTGGAGTTGAACCAGTTGAATCACCTATTATTACAAAAGGTGAAAAAGGAAGCCATAAAATTCAAGGAATTGGTGCAGGATTTGTTCCAGAAATATTAGATTTAGATGTAGTTGATGAAGTAGTAACTGTATCTAGTGAAGATGCAAAAAATGCAACAATTTCTGCAGCTAAAGAAGGCTTATTCTTAGGAATATCAAGTGGTGCAGCAATTAAAGTAGGTCTTGATTTACTTGAAAAATATGGTAAAGATAAAAAGATCTTAGTAATTGCTCCTGATGGAGGCCTAAAATATTTAAGTACGGAAACATATAGTAGTTAGATTTTCTTGCCTTTTTTTGTCGCCTGTGTTATATTAAAAATATATAATATTCTATGAGGTGGAAAATTGAGTAAAACAAAAAAAGTAATAAACGAATTATTAGTTGAAATTTTTAATCACATTCTTGCTATAGAAGAAGAAGAGTTGAAGAAATCCGGATTAAATCTTTCTATGAATGAAGTCCACACTTTAGAAGCAATTGCTAATTCAGACGAACCAACGATGAGTAATATCGCAAAGAAAATGCGAATTACTACAGGAACTCTAACTACTAATATAAATAGGTTAGTAAATAAAAAATATGTAACTCGACATGTTGATCCGAATGATCGTCGTCGTGTCTTTTTAGAGTTAACAGATAGTAGTCGCGAAGTCTTAAAACAGCATGACAAATTTCATGATGAAATGATTGAATCCCTTTTTCAAGACTTACCAATTGAAGAAGATGAAGTACTTATGAAATCACTAGAAAATATTGCAAATTATTTTAAGGAAAAGTATTAATAAAGTTGCGTTGTTCTAGTTCTATGCATATATTTAAAATAAAACTAGAATTACCAGAGGTGAATTATGTTTAGATTTTTAAAATCTATAAAGGAAAGGGATCCAGCAGCTAGGAGTTATTTACAAATTATTCTTTTATATCCTGGCGTGCATGCTATATTTTGGTATCGAATCGCAAGATTCTTTTATATAATTAAGTTAAAATTGCTTGCGGAAATAATAATGAATTTGGTTCGTTTCTTTACAGGAATTGAAATTCATCCAGGAGCGAAAATCGGTAAATGTTTATTTATCGACCATGGTCAAGGAGTTGTCATTGGTGAGACTGCAATAATTGGTGATTATTGTTTATTGTATCATGGTTCAACTCTTGGAGGAACTGGTAAAGAAAAATGTAAACGCCATCCAACTTTAAAAAATAATGTAATGGTTGGTGCTGGCGCAAAAGTGCTTGGTAATGTAACAATTGGGGATAATGTAAAAATAGGTGCTAATGCTGTAGTGACATTTGATGTCCCAGATAATAAAACAGTAATAGGCACTAAAGCAAAAATATATGAAAAGACAAAAGACTTAGAGTATTACATCTAAGTCTTTATTTATTTAATGATAAAATTAATAAAATTAATATAAATATTAATAAAATTAATATTATTGTTGACAACAATTAATTAAATGCGTATAAT